>CAZWDE010000065.1:0-12570 GCA_964632555.1 uncultured Limibaculum sp. | reverse complement strand
TCGCCGTCGCGGCGGGCGAGCCGGCCGAGCCGGCCGCGGCCGCGCGCTTCGCCGTAGCGGTGGGGCGCCGGGCGGCGCGCGTGCCGCTCGCGCAGATCACCGGCCGCCGGCTCTTCTGGGGCCGTCCGTTCCGCGTGACGCCCGCCGTGCTCGACCCGCGCCCGGAAACCGAGACGCTGATCGCCGCCGCGCTGTCCGCGCCCTTCCGCCGCGTGCTCGACCTCGGCACCGGCACGGGCTGCCTGCTCCTCACGCTGCTCGCCGAGCGCGCGGAGGCCACCGGCGTCGGCACGGACCGGAGCCCCGCCGCGCTCGCGGTGGCCGCCGAGAACGCCGCCGCGCTCGGGCTCGGCGACCGGGCGCGGCTCGTCGTCGCGGACTGGCTCGCGACCCCGGAGACGCTGGGCGGACCCTTCGACCTCGTCGTCGCCAACCCGCCCTATCTCGCCGACACCGAGATCGCGGGGCTCGCGCCCGAGCTCGGCCACGAGCCGCTCGACGCGCTCACCCCGGGCGGCGACGGGCTCGGGGCCTACCGCGCCATCGCGGCGGGGCTCGCCGCGGTGCTGGCCGACGACGGCCGCGCGCTCCTCGAGATCGGTCCGACCCAGGCCGAGGCGGTCGCCGGGATTCTTTCGGCCGAGGGGCTTGCGCCCGGCGCCCCGATCCACGATTTCGACGGGAGGCCGAGGGTCATGCCGGCCGCGCCGCCACAAAATACGCGCCGAATGCGGATTGGCGGTTGAGCCGCCGCGGAAAGGCGGTATAGGGAGAGTGTCCGGCGCGGGGCGATTGAGCACCGCATTCGAGGGGTCGACCGGACATCGGCGACAGAGCTGCCCGTCACCCCGGATCTTCGGCTTCCTGAGGCGCCGTCGACGGGCGCCATGTGCAGGCCGTCCTGTGGCATGGCCGGTTCAAAGCAGATCGGGACCAATGAGACCAACCCAGAAATCCAACCGCACGCGGGGGCGCGGCAACCGCAAGTCCACCGGAAACGCCGCCAACCGCGTCTACGACAGCTCGGGCCCCGAGGGGAAGGTTCGCGGCACGCCGCAGCAGATCATCGACAAGTACCTGTCGCTGGCGCGGGACGCGCAGACCGCGGGCGACCGCGTGATGGCCGAGAACTTCCTCCAGCACGCCGAGCACTACCAGCGCGTGCTGCTGCTCGCGACCGCGGGCCAGCCCGAGCGCCGCGACCAGGGCGGCTACGACGCCGACGACGACGGGAGCGAGGCGCAGCCCGCCGGCGAGGACCGGGGCCGGCGCCGCGAGCCGGTCAACGGCGCGGAGCACGCCGAGGCCGATGCCGCGCCCGACGACCAGGGCGTGAGCGGGCTCACCACCATCGACACCGACGACGACGGCGAGAGCCTGCTCGTGGCGGCCGACGAGGTGAGCGCCAGCCAGCCGATCTCGCGCCGCCGGCGCGGCCGTGGCCCCCGGGGCGAGGGCGGACAGGACACCGCGGACAGCACGCCGAGCGAGACCGGCGAGACGGGCTGAGCCGGCACGCTCAGCGCGGGGACAGCGCCCGCGCGAGGGCCAGCATCTCCTCGATGGCGAGCGTCTCCGCCCGCCGGGTCTCGGCGATCCCCGCCTCGCCCAGCAGGGCGCCGGGTTCGGGGCCGAGGCCCTTCAGCGCCTGGCGCAGCATCTTGCGCCGCTGCCCGAAGGCCGCGGCGGTCAGCCGCTCGAGCGCCGCCGGATCGACGCCGCCGGGCTGCGCGCGCGGCGCGATCCGCACCACGGCCGAGGTCACCTTGGGCGGCGGCGTGAAGGCGCTCGGGTGCACCGAGAAGAGGAGCCGCGCCTCGGCCCGCCACTGCGCCAGCACCGAGAGCCGGCCATAGGCCCCGCCGCCCGGGGCGGCGACGATCCGCTCGGCCACCTCCTTCTGGAACATCAGCGTCAGGCTCTCCCACCACGGCGGCCAGGCGCGCGGCGTCAGCCAGCGCACCAGCAGTTCGGTCCCGATGTTGTAGGGGAGATTCGCGCAGACCCGGACCGGGCGGCCGATCCGCTCGGCAAGCGCCGCGAAGTCGGTCTCGAGGGCGTCGCCCTCGACCACGTCGAGCCGCCCCGGCCAGCGCGCCGCCACGTCGGCGAGCGCGTCGAGGCATCGCGCGTCGCGCTCGATCGCGATCACCCGGGCGCCGCCCGCGAGGAGCGCACGCGTGAGCCCGCCGGGCCCGGGCCCCACCTCGATGACGCGCGCGCCCTCGAGCGGCCCCGAGGCGCGGGCGATCCGGGCGGTCAGGTTGAGGTCGAGCAGGAAGTTCTGCCCGAGCGACTTGCGCGCCGAGAGGCCGTGCGCCGCGATCACCTCGCGGAGCGGCGGGAGCCCGTCGGCCGCGAGCGCCATCCCCTCAGGCGGCCGCGCCGGCCCGGGCGAGCGCCATCTCGCCGGCGAGATTGAGCGCGGCCACGAGGCTGTCGGGCCGCGCGATCCCCTGCCCCGCGATGTCGTAGGCGGTGCCGTGGTCGGGCGAGGTGCGCACGAAGGGGAGCCCGAGGGTCACGTTGACCCCCTCGTCGAAGTCGAGCGCCTTGATCGGGATGAGCCCCTGGTCGTGGTACATGGTCACGGCGAGGTCGTAGCGCGCCCGCGCCGCGGCGTGAAACATCGTGTCGGCCGGGTGCGGGCCGGTGACGGCGTAGCCCTCGGCCGCCAGCCGCTCGATCGCCGGGGCGATCACCGTGATCTCCTCGCGGCCCATGGCGCCGCCCTCCCCCGCATGGGGGTTGAGCCCCGCCACGGCGATCCGCGGCTGCGCGAGGCCGAAATCCCGCGCGAGATCGTGCGCCGCGATCCGCACGGTCTCGCAGATCAGCTCCGCGGTCAGCAAGCGCGGCACCTCGGCCAGCGCGACGTGGATCGTGACCGGCACCACCCTGAGCGACGGCCCGGCCAGCATCATCACCGAGCGGTCCACCCCGCCGAGGGCGGCGAGATACTCGGTGTGGCCCGGGAAGGTGAAGGAGACGCCGTCGTAGAGCACGCGCTTGTTGATCGGGTTGGTCACCACGGCGCCGACGCGGCCGGCCTGCGCGAGCGCCACGGCCCGGTCGATCGCGGCGACGGTCACGGCGGCGTTGCGCGGGTCGGGCACGCCGGGCACGGCGGGCACCGCGAGGCGGAAAGGCAGCACGGGCAGCGCGTGCGGGAAGACGCCGGGGGCGTCGGCCGGGCTCGCGATGCCGGCCACCGGCACCTCGGGCGCGAGCGCGGGCAGCCGGGCGGGGTCGTCGATCAGGAAGAACGGGTGGCGCACCCGCCCGCTCGCCCAGGCCCCGAGGGCGATCTCGGCGCCGATGCCCGCGGGGTCGCCCATGGTGAGCGCGATCGGGGGCGCCGGGCGCGGCCCGGGCCGCACGCTCGGGCCCGCGCTCATCTGAGCTCGATCATCGCGTCGCGGCGCAGCTCCTGGATCAGGCCTTGGGCGAGGAGGTCGACGCGGCGGGTCATCAGGTCGCGCCGGATGCGCTCGCGCAGCTCCGGGTCCTCCGGGTCGAGCGTCTGCCCGCCCTCGGCCCGCTTCTCCGCCACGCGGATCAGGCTGATGCCGGCGCCCACCGGCTGCGGCGGCGCCAGCCCGCCCTCGGGCACGGCCGCGAGGGTGCGGGCGAGGCCCGGCGGCAGGTCGGCGGCGCGCACCCAGCCGATCTCGCCGCCGCGCTCGGCGCTCGGCGCGCGCGAGTACTGCGCCACGGCCGCGTCGAAGTCGCCGCCCGCGGACAGCTCGCGGAACAGCCGCTCGGCCAGCGCGCGGGTCTCCTCGCGGGTGCGGTCGCCCTCGGCATAGGGGAGCCCGATCTCCTCGAGCCGGAAGCTCAGGTCGCGGCCGGTTTCGGCGAAGGCGATCTCGGCGTCGATCTCGGCCTCGCCGAGCTCGATCCGGCCGCGGAACCGCTGCTGCACCACCTCGCGCCACAGCACCTGCGCCGCGATCATGTCGTCGAGCGCCTGTTCGGTCACGCCGTTGCCCACGGCCTGCGCGCGCAGCTCCGCGGCCGGCACGCCGACCTGCCGCGCGAACTCGTCGAGGCCCGCCGCGATGACCTCGGGCGTCGCCTCGAGGCCGATCTCCTTGGCCGCCTCGATCTTCAGCCGGTCCTCGATCAGCTCGTCGAGCGCCCGGTTGCCGAGCTGCTGCGGGTTCGAGGCGTCGGCGCCGAGGAGCGCCAGAAGCCGCGCCCGCTGCTCGACGTCGAAGGCCGTGATGAGCTGCTCGTTGACCGTCGCGACCGGGCGGAACGGGGTGGTCTGCGCCGCCGCGCCCGGGGCGGCCGTGAACATCGTCGCGAGCGTGGTCGCGAGCGCCATGATCAATCCGGGTCGGATCATCGCCGGTCCTCCTTGCGTCTCGGCCTCGGTCCCGCGCGGGCTCAGCCCTCGAAGCCCGCGCCGCCGAGGGTGAAGAGCTCGACCCGCAGGCCGAAGCTCGTCCCGTCGGAAACGTTTTCCTGCGAGGTGAAGTTGCGCCGCCCGAAGACGCTGACGGCGCAGCACTCGTTGGCGAAGCGCACCCCGCCGCCGAGCGTGACGAACTCGCCGAGCTCCAGGTCGCGGCGCAGGAACCCGTTCACGCTCCACTCGTCGGTCACCGCGAGGCGCGCGCGCGCGAACACCTCCTCGCGGTCGGTCGTCGCCCCGGCCTCGGGATCCTCGTCGAAGAACACGTACTGCATGTCGAGCCCCGCGGGTCCGACATTGAGCGCGAGCCGCGTCTCGTTGCGCGTCAGCGAGAGGTCGTCGCCGTCGAGCCGCACGCGCTGCTGCACGGTCACGTAGGGGTCGTAGGAGGCGCGGAACCCGCCCACCCAGTCCGACACCGCGTTCTGCAGGCCCGAACCGGAGGAGAACTCGTCCGCGTCGTCGAACCGCAGGACCCGCCCCACCGTGGTGTCGATGTTGAGCCCGGTCGCGCTGATCACGGCGTAGCGGAGCCCGAGGTTGAACCGCGGCCCCTCCTCGAAGCCGTCGAGCCCCGAGAAGTGGTTGCGCTCGAAGAGCGAGAGTTCGTCGAACTCGGTGATCAGGCTGTCCTCGTTGGGCACGTCCGCGTCGTTGCCGCCGAAGGGAGCGAGGATCGCCTGCGCGATCGGCTCGATCACCTGCGTGATGCTGCCCGTGCCGGTGGACACGAGCGGATAGCGCGCCTCCACGCCCGCGAGCGGCGCGAGGCGCAGCACCGTGTCGTCGAGCTCCGGGTCGTCGCGGTCGCCGATGAGGAAGAGATCCCCGCGCGCCTCGGCGAAGGCGGTGAGCGAGAGGCCGACCGGCAGGACGAACTGCCGCTCCCAGTCGACGCCCACCGAGAGGCGGCCCGTGTCCTCGCCGTTGTTGCGCAGGAGCCCCTGGCTGTCGGCGAAAAGCCCGACCGTGCCGCCGGCGAAGGGCTCGTCGAAATCCTGCCGGGCCGCGAAGTCCGGGATCACCAGCGGGATCTGGCCGGCCGGCTCGTCGTTGCGCAGCGACTGGAAGCGCACGCCCGAGATGTCGAAGAAGCCGTCGCGCCGGTAGCGGCCGGCGAAGATCTCCTGCGTCAGCCGGTCCTCGGTCGAGAGATCGAAATAGCGGAGATAGCCGTCGTCGCTGGCGAAGGCGACGTCCCAGCCCCAGACGATGCCGGGCCCGGAGGTGAAGCGGGCGAAGGTGTCGACATGGCCGTGCTGCTCGGATTCGCCCGTGAAGTCCGAGCGCGCGACCGAGCCCGCGAAGAAGATGTCGCCGTTCGAGAAGGCGCGCCGCGCCTCCAGCTCGCCCACCACGCCGTCGTTGGTGGTGACGAAGGGCGTGAGCGTGACGTCGGTGTGCTCGTCGATCGCCCAGAAGAAGGGGAACTTGGCGCCGTAGCCGTAGTTCTCGGCGTCGGCCGAGACCTCGGGCGTGAGGAACCCGGTCACCCGGTCGACCGTGGGGTCGGGATGGCTGAAATAGGGGGTCCAGAGCACCGGCACGCCGAAGAACTCGAGGCGCGCGTTCTCGTAGTGGATGATCCGCTCCTCCTGGTCGTGGATCACGCGCCGGGCGCGGATCCGCCAGAGCGGCGTCGGGTTCTCCTCGCACACCTCGCAGGGCGAATAGGTCGCCTTGTTGAGGATGTTGTAGCGGTCCTCGACGCGCCGCGCCTCGACCGCCGAGAGCCGGGTCTGCCGGTCGAGCATCGACTGCGCGCCGCGCACCACGCCGTCGCGCAGCTCGGCGTCGAGATCGGCGAACTCGGCGAACACGGTGAAGCCCGTCGGGTCGCGCAGCACCAGATCGCCCTCGGCCTCGATCCGGCCGGTGGTGTCGTCGTAGGTGATGCGGTCGGCGGTCAGCGTGCGCTCCCCGTAATAGACCTCGACATTGCCCTCGGCCGTGATCCGCCGCGTCTCGCTGTCGTAGGCGATGCGGTCGGCCACCAGCGCCACCGGCAGGTCCGGATCGAACTCGGTGTCGAGATCGGGCCCGATCTCCTGCGCCGCGGCGCCCGAGCGGAGCACCGGGGAGACCTGCGACGCCAGCGCCGCGAGAAGCGCGAGGCCGAGCCCGATCAGCATGGCGCTGACGCTGCGGCGCATGGCGCTGTCTCCCCCCGTCGCGCGCTCCCTGCGCGCGCCTTCGTTCTAGCCGTCTTCGAGATGCAGCAGCAAGCCCAGCGCGAAGAGCACCGCCGCCGCCGGCGGCCCCCAGGCCGCGAGCAGCACCGGCACGGCGCCCGAGGCGCCGAGCGCGCTGGTGACGTCGGACAGGAAGAAATAGGCGAAGCCCGTCAGCACGCAGCCGAGCGCCATGTAGCCGAGCCCGCCGAAGCGCGCGTGGCGCATCGAGAACGCGGCGCCGATCAGCACCATCGCGAAGAAGACCGCCGGCGCGGCCAGCAGGCTGTGCCAGTGCAGGCGGTGCCGGCTCGAGGAGAAGCCCGAATCCTCGAGCCCCTCGATGAAGCCGGGCAGCTTCCAGAAGGAGATGGTCTGCGGCGCGGCGAAGCTCTCGAGGATCTGCTCCTCGGTCAGGTTGGTGGCGAGGCTGAGCTCCTCGTGGCGGCGCGGCTCGGTCTCGCGCCGGGCGGCGTCGCTCGTCTCGGGCGCCTCGGCGCGCACGTCCCAGACCTCGGCGTCGGCGAGCCGCCACGCGCCCGGCTCGAGCTGCGCGCGGCGCGCGTCGATCCGCCGCTCGAGCCGGTCCCCCGGGCCGAAGCGGAAGATCGTCACCCGCCACAGCCGGTCCGCGCGCTCGGAGGCGCGGCGCGCGCGGATCACCGTCTGCCCCGTCTGGTCGCCCTGCCGCAGCCAGATGCCGCCGCCGGTGACCGCGAGCCCGCCGCCCGGCTTGCCGAAGAGCCGCTCCTCGAGCGTGTCGAACCGTTCGGCGAAGGCCGCGGCCACGGGGTTGTAGACCGCGAAGGAGAACACCCCCATCAGCAGCGCCACGACGAGCGCGGGCGAGATCAGCGTCCAGACCGAGACGCCGGCCGCCCGGGTCACCACGAGCTCGGAGGTGCGCGCGAGCCAGGCGAAGCAGACCATCGCCGCGAGCAGCACGGTGAACGGGCCGGCGGCGATGGTGATCGCGGGCGCCCGCAGCACCGCCATCCAGAACAGCTCGACGAACTCGGCGTCGCCCCCGGTGTTGGCCGACAGCAGCTCGACGAGCCCCGCGATCACCACGAGCGCGAGCACCGCGAGGAAGGCCGCCGCGGCGATCCCGAGGAAGCGCCGCGCCACGTAGAGCGACAGCGTCGGCGTCACGCGAGCCCCCGCGGGCCCATCGGCGCGGGCCGCGGTCCGAGCGGCGGCGGCGGCTCGAGGGGCGGCGGCGGCGCCGGCTTCCGCGCCGCCATGCCGAGGCTCGACATCATCCAGAGCGCGGCCGCGACGCCGATGGCGGGCGGCACGTACATGAGCGGCCAGAGCGCGGCCTCGGTCGCGGTCAGGCTCTTGGCGGCGAGCCCGATGACGCGGAGCGCCACGCCGGCGACCACCGCGAGCAGGATGCGCTGGGCGAAGCCGCGCCGGCTGAAGCCGAAGCTGACGATGGTCGCGGCCGCCATCAGCGACAGGGCGAGGGCGTAGAAGGGCGAGGACAGCGCCTCGTGCCCCTCGGCGCGGAACTCGCCGACCTCGTAGGGTCCGAGCTCGTCGCCGTCGGCGGTGAGCAGCGTCGGCAGGTAGAACTCGCTCGGCTTCTTCTGGCGGACCGCGTCGCTGTTCTCCAGCTGGCCGAGATCGTAGGTGAACCGCTCGAAGCGCAGCAGCGAGAGCGGGCCGCCGGTGGCCGGGCGCGACTGCGCGATGCCGTCGAACATCACGATCCGCGGCGTCTCGCCCCCCGGCACGAGGATGGCGCGCTCGGCCGTGTAGGTGGTGATCTGGTCCCGGTCGCGCTCGTCGTGGACGAAGACCCCGAGCATCTCGCCCGGCCGGCCCATGCGCCGCAGATAGACGGTGACCTGCCGCGTCGGCGCGAGGAAGGCGCCCTCGCGCAGGAAGGCGGCCGCCACGTCGCCCCGCACCTCGGTCACCCGCTCGTGCATCATGCGCTTGGTGGTCGGCATCAGGTAGAGCGTGATCACCAGCAGCACCGCCACCACCGCCGCGCCGAAGATCGCCACCGGCCGCAGCAGCCGCCGGCCCGAGACCCCCGCCCCCATCAGCACGACGATCTCGCTGTCGGTGTGCAGGCGGTTGACGATGTAGAGCGTCGCGGCGAAGGCCGAGACCGGCAGCACGATCGAGAGCACGGTCGGCAGCAGAAGCGCGGTCAGCTCGAGGAAGACGCGCGCCGACTGGCCGTTGTTGACCACCGTGTCGATCACCCGGAGCGACTGGGTGAGCCAGATGACGCCCGTGAACACCAGGACGAAGAACAGGAACGGCCCGGCGAGCAGGCGCAGGACATAGCTGTCGATGCGGGTCATCGGGGCGCTCCCGTCGCGGCTCGGCCGGCATTTTCGCAGCGCCCCGGGGCTGCGGCAAGGGGCGGGGCCCGCATGGCTGGCCTCGCGCGCCGCTTCGGGCTAGCTCTGGCGAAATTCCGTACCGGGGGACCGCCATGAGCACCAAACCAGCGCCGATCAGCTTCCTCGCCGAGGCCGACGCCGACCTCGCCGCCGTCGAGGGCAATCTCGTCGTCTTCGTCGATGCCGCGAAGACGCTGAGCCCGGCGGCGGCCGCGGTCGACCGGCTGGCGGGCGGCGCGCTCGCGCGCGCGGTGGCGGCGCCGGCGTTCAAGGCCAAGGCGGGCGCCGTGGTCGTGATCCGCTATCCCTCCGGCCTCGCGGCGGAGGCGCTGATCCTCGCGAGCCTCGGCGCCGAGCCCGACGCCGCGGCCGCGCGCAAGACCGGCGGCGCGATCGCCAAGGCGCTGCGCCCGGGCCCCGTCACGCTGGCGACGACCGGGGTCGGCGCGGCGCATGTGATCGCCGAGACCGTCTGGGCGGCGGCGATGCGGCTCTACCGCTTCCGCGAGTACAAGGCCGACGATCCGGAGGAGGAGACGCCCGACGAGCCCCGGGCGGTCACCGTGCTCGCCGAGGCCCCGGAGGCGCTGGCCGGGCTCTCGGCGCCCCTCGCCGCGCTCGCCGAGGGGGTGTTCTTCACGCGCGACCTCGTGAACGAGCCCGCCAACCGGCTGACGACGGACGAGTTCGCCGCCCGGCTCGGGGCCATGGAGGAGCTCGGCCTCGACGTCGAGATCCTCGGCGAGCCGGAGCTGCGGGAGGCGGGGCTGCGCGCGCTCCTCGCCGTCGGCCAGGGCTCGGAGAGCGAGTCGAAGCTCGTGATCCTGCGCTGGAACGGCGGGCCCGAGGGCCAGAAGCCGCTCCTCGTGGTGGGCAAGGGCGTCGTCTTCGACACGGGCGGGATCTCCCTCAAGCCCGCCTCCGGCATGGAGGACATGACGATGGACATGGGCGGGGCCGGCGTGGTGGCCGGGCTGATGCGCACGCTCGCGCTGCGCAAGGCCAAGGCCAACATCGTCGGCATCGTCGGGCTCGTCGAGAACATGCCCGACGGCCGCGCCCAGCGCCCGGGCGACATCGTGAAATCGCTCAAGGGCGACACCATCGAGGTGATCAACACCGACGCGGAGGGTCGGCTCGTGCTGGCCGACGCGCTCTGGTACGGGCAGGAGCGGTTCGCGCCCGCCGCGGTCGTCGATCTCGCGACGCTGACCGGGGCCGCGATCGTCGCGCTCGGGCACCACAACGCGGCCGTCTTCGCGACCGACGACGAGCTGGCGGGGCGCTTCCTCGCGGCGGCCGAGGCGGTCGGCGACCCGGCCTGGCGGATGCCGCTCGGCAAGCCCTATGCCGAGCAGCTGAAATCGCGCCTGGCCGACATCAAGAACACCGGCGGGCGGAGCGCCGGCGCGGTGACGGCGGCGGAGTTCCTGCGCCGCTTCGTCAAGCCCGACATGGCGTGGATGCATCTCGACATCGCCGGCGTCACGACGACCTCGGAGGGCACCGATCTCGCGCCCAAGGGCGCCACGGGCTGGGGGGTGGCGAGCCTCGACCGGATGATCCGCGAGCACTGGGAGGCCTGATGGCGGGCGTCGCGGCGCCTCCGGGCCCGCCCCCCGCCCCCGCCCGCCCACCGCGGGGCGCGGGCCCGGAGGCGCGGCGGTGAGCGAGGTGCGGTTCTACCACCTCGCGAGCCGGCCGCTCGAGGCGGTGCTGCCGGTGATGCTCGAGCGCGCGCTCGACCGGGGCTGGCGCTCGGTCGTGCGCGGCCACGAGCCGGCGCGGCTCGAGGCGCTCGATCTCCACCTCTGGACCTATCGCGACGAGAGCTTCCTGCCGCATGGCCGCGCCGGCGCGGCGCCGGGCGCGCCCGAGGACCATCCGGTCTGGCTGACCGCCGGGGTCGAGATGCCGGGCGAGCGCCACGCGCTCTTCCTCATCGACGGCGCGGCGGCGGACTGGACCGCGCTGCCGCCGCTCGAGACCGTGGCGCTCCTCTTCGACGGCGCCGACCCCGCGGCGGTGGAGGCCGCCCGCGGGCACTGGCGCGCGGTGGTCGCCGCCGGGCTCCGCGCGGTCTACTGGGCCGAGGAGCCCGGCGGCGGCTGGGCGCGCAAGGCGGCCTCGGAGGGCTGAGCGGCGAGCAGCTCGGGCAGCGCGTCGCCGAGCCCGTCGAGCACGAACTGCACCGCGAGCGCCGCCAGCAGCATCCCCATCAGCCGGGTGACCACGTTGATGCCGGTGCGCCCCAGCGCGCGCTCGATCACCGGCGCGCCGTAGAGGAAGAGCCCGAGCTGGAACGCCAGGACCGCGGCCATCACGGCGAACACGGCCGCCTGCGGCCCGGGCGCGCCCTCCTGCTCGCCGGTCAGAAGGATCATCGCGGCGATGGCGCCGGGCCCGGCGATGAGCGGGATGGCGAGGGGAAAGACCGCCGGGTCGCGCGGATTGGCGGCCTCGTCGGCCACCCGCCGCTCGCGCCGCTCGGTCCGGGTCTCGAAGAGCATGTCGATCGCGGTGAGGAACAGCAGCAGCCCGCCGGCGATCCGGAAGGCCGGCATCGAGATCCCGGCGACGCCGAGAACCCCCTCGCCGGCAAGCCCGAAGACCGTGAGCACGACGAAGGCGACGCCGATCGACTGCAGCGCCACGCGGCGTCGGTCCTCCCGCGCCATTCCGGCGGTGAGCGCGATGAAGAGCGGCGTCGTCCCGACGGGGTCGACGATGACGAAGAGGGTGACGAGCGCGGTGATCGCGTCCTGCATGGGGCGGGTGTGACCGCCGGCCCGCCGCCCGTCAATCGCGTGTCGGTGACGGCCGCCCCCGATCAGGCGCGGCGCAGCTCGGCCCAGGCATAGGCGGTGAAGACGAGGGCCGAGAGCAGCCCGAGCGGCCAGTCGGCGCCGTGCACGCCCGCGAGGTTGGCGACGATCGCCGAGACGCCGAGGAAGAAACCGACGATGGCAAGGGATTTGGGTGTCATGTCACGCTCCGTGGCTGTTCCGATGGCGGACAACCTGACCGGCGGGTGAGGCGGCAATTGGGCGCCGGCGTGACCCCCCGCCGGCAGGGCGCGCTCAGGCCACGCGGGCCTCGGCGGCGTCGAGGCGCTCCTGCGCGGCGAGCCAGAGTTCCTCGGCGCGGGCCTGCGCCTCGACGATCTCGCCGCGCTTGATCTGCAGCGCCTCGATGCGGTCGGGGGGGCCGTCGTAGAGGGCCGGGTCGGCGAGCCGGGCGTCGATCTTCCCCAGCATCTCGGCCACCTTCTCGAGGCGCGCCTCGCAGGCGGCCACCTCGGCGCGGAGCGGCGCCAGCGCCTTCCGCGACTCCGCGGCGCTCCGCCGGCTCTCCTTGCGCTGCGACGGGGCGGCGGGGGCCTCGCGCGCGGGCGCGTCGCTCTCGGTGGCGAGCAGCATCCGGCGGTAGTCCGACAAATCGCCCTCGTAGGGGCCGACGCGCCCGTCCTTCACGAGCCACAGCCGGTCGGCGACGAGCTCCACGAGATGGGCGTCGTGGGAGATCAGGATCACCGCGCCGGCATAGCCGTTGAGCGCGGTGACGAGCGCCTCGCGCGTCTCGATGTCGAGATGGTTGGTCGGCTCGTCGAGGATCA
>CAZWDE010000064.1:0-12589 GCA_964632555.1 uncultured Limibaculum sp. | reverse complement strand
CGTGCTTCCAGTAGGCGTCGCGCCGCTGGTGGGGCAGCCAGTCGAGGATCCAGGGCTTGAGCCCCTCGAGCCGCTCGAGCCACAGCGCGCGCCAGCGCTCGCCCACCACCTCCGGGTCGGGCGGGCGCGAGTTGAACGCGAACATGGTGCCCGACCAGTTGACGTTGTCGGCGATCAGGCAGCCGCCCATGTAGTGGATGTCGTCGGCGTAGCGGTCGTCGGTCGAGCAGGCGGTGATGATCGCCGCGAGCGGGGCCGGCCGCATCGCCGCGACCTGGAGCGCGTTGAACCCGCCCCACGAGATGCCGGTCATGCCGAGCTTGCCGGTGCACCAGGGCTGCGCGGCGATCCAGTCGATGATCGCCACCGCGTCGTCGAGCTCCTCCTGCAGATACTCGCCGCGGGTCAGCCCCTCGCTGTCGCCGGTGCCGCGCATGTCGACCCGCAGGCAGGCATAGCCGCGCGCCGCCATCCAGGCGTGCTGGCGGTCGTCGCGCAGGCGCGTGTAGTCCCGCCGGCGGTAGGGCAGGAGCTCGAGGATCGCCGGCACCGGGTCCCGCTCGGCGTCCGAGGGCAGGAAGATCCGCGCCGCGAGCCGCCCGCCGTCGGGCAGCTCGATCCATTCGGTCTCGATCTCGCGGACCTGCCGCAGCGAGGCGTCCATCGCGGGACCTCCGGCCATGAGGGGACGGCGGCGCGGACGGGGGAGGCCGGAGCCTCCCCCGCGCGCGTCAGGCGAACCACCAGCGCTCGACGAAGCGCCCGCCGTCGAGCGCCCAGTTGGAGGCGACGTCCGGCCCGTGCTGCACCCGGTCGCGCATCGCGTAGACGTAGTTGGCGAAGGACCAGACCACGACGCCGCCCTCGTCCTTCACGATGCGCTGCATCTCGCCATAGATGTCCGCGCGCTTGCCGGGATCGGTCTCGGCGCGGCCCTCCGTCAGCAGCATGTTGAAGCGGTCGTGGTCGAAATTGGTGTCGTTCCAGTTGGCCCCCGCCGCGTAGGCCTGCGTGAACATCCAGTCACAGGTCGGCCGGCCGCCCCAGTAGCAGGCGCACCACGGGCTCTTGAGCCAGATGTTCGACCAGTAGCCGTCGGACGGCACGCGGTTGACGCGCATGTTGATGCCGGCCTGGGCGAGGTGCTCCGACATCAGCACCGAGGCGTCGACCGCGCCGGCATAGGCGGCGTCGGCGGCGTCGAGCACCAGCTCCTCGCCGCCATAGCCCGCCTTCTTCAGGTGGAACTTCGCCCGGTCGAGATCCTGCGTGCGCTGCTCGAGATCGGCGTGGAACGGCACCGAGGGCGCGATCGGATGGTCGTTGCCCATCGTGCCGTGGCCGAACAGGATCTTGTCCATCAGCTCCTGGCGGTCGATCGCGTGCTTGATCGCGAGGCGCAGGTCGTTGTTGTCGTAGGGGGGCGTGTCGGTCAGCATCGGCGCGGTGTAGTGCAGGAAGCCCGTCGCCTCCTCGACGCGCAGCCCCGGCAGCCGGTTGACGAGGCCGACGGTCTTGAGATCGACGCGGCTCATCAGGTCGACCTTGTCGCCCGCGAGCGCGCTCTGCCGCGCCGAGGTGTCGGCGACGTAGAGCAGCTCGAGCTCGTCGAAATGGGCGCGCCCGTCCTTCCAGTAGTCGTCGCGCCGGCGCATCACGGTGCGCACGCCCGGCTCGAAGCTCTCGAGCACGTAGCCGCCGGTGCCGACGTAGTCGCGCCAGTTCACGCCGTCGCCCTCGGCCGGCATCAGCAGCAGGTGATAGTCGGCCATCAGGTAGGGGAAGTCGGCGTTCGGCCCGGTCAGCGTGAACTTCACCGTGCGGTCGTCGACCTTCGCCATGCTGTCGATGACGGCGACGATGTCCTTGGCCGCGGATTCCGACTGCGGGCCGCGGTGGTGCTCGATCGAGGCGATCACGTCCTCGGCGGTCAGCTTGCGCCCGTCGGAGAAGGTCACGCCGGGGCGGAGCTGGAAGGTCCATTCGGCCGCGTTGCTCGAGCCCTCCCAGCTCTCGGCGGCGTCGCCCACCAGCTCGCCGTCGGGCGCGATCTCGGTCAGCGTCGAGTGCGTCGCGAAGCCGACCGAGAGCATGTAGATGTCGGTGTAGGTCTGCGGGTCGAGGCTGTCCGAGGTCGAGCCCTCGGCCAGCGCGACGCGCAGCCGGCCGCCCTTCTTCGGCTCGGCGGCCCGGGCGTGCGGGCCGAGGCCGATCAGCGCGCCGGTGGCGGCCGTGCCTTCGAGGAAGCGGCGGCGGGTGACGTCCGTGAAGCTCTGCGTCATGTGAGGTTCCCCTGTCGTTGTTGGATGCGGTCTTTGGGCCGACGACAATCTCTCACCCTCGGGCGTTCCGCGGCAACACTCTTGGCGCCGCGCCCGGGCGGGGGCCGGCCTCAGGGCGCGCGCCGCTCGAGGACGACCGCCGCCGCGCCGTCCGCGCCGCTGAGCGTCAGCCGGTCGGCGAAGGGGTCGAAGGCGAGCCCGGCGCCCTCGCGCAGAAGTCCGAGCAGGCGGTCCTCCTGCTCGGCAACGCTCGGCTCTGGGCAGGCCATGAGGGTCGCGGCGACGGGCCCGGTCGCGAGGCGCCCGTCCTCGGCGATCTCCGCCTGTCCGCGGAAGCGGTTGCAGCCGACCGTGCCGAAGACCTGCCCGTCGCGGAACACGAGCTCGGCCTCGGGCGACACCGACCGGCCGTCGATCGCCACGATGCGCCAGGCGCTGCCCGCCGCGGGCGGCGGCCCGGTGTCCTCGGCGAGAAACCGCGCGGCGACCCAGCCGGTGACGCCGTCGTGCTCGATCCGGCACCAGCGGGTGCGCGCGGCCGCCGCGCGCTCGGCCTCCGTCGCCTCGGCCCACTCGGCGTAGGAGAGCCCGCCGACGCAGCCGAGATTGCGCAGGCCACGGCCGTCCGGCGGGATCTCGCCGATCTTGCGGTGCTCCGCGCCCGCGCCGTCGCGGATGTTGAGGACGTCCTCGGCGGCCACGCCGGTGACCCGGAAAAAGTCGGGCCCGTCGGCCTCGGCCCGCGCCTTGCCGACGAGGAGGGCGGCCGTCAGGCCCGCCGCCGCAAGGATCATGCCCGCGCTGCGCCCGCCCCGTGATGTCATCGCTCGGTCGCTCCCGTCGCCTGGCGGCCGGGTGTCGCCGAGGGGGCCCGGCGACGCCGCGTTCGCCGCCATTCTGCCCGGCGGCCCGGCGATGCGCAATCGGCGCGACGGGAACCCGGGGCGGAGGACGCGTCGCGGTCAGGCGTCCCGCGGGCGCGGCGCGTCGCCGGCGATGCGCGCCCGAACGCGCTCGACCAGCACATAGAGGACCGGCACGAGAAGGAGCGCGAGCACGGTCGTCGCCAGCATCCCGCCGATCACCGTGGTGCCGAGCGAGATGCGCGCGTTCGCGCCGGCGCCGGTCGAGATCACCAGCGGCAGGACGCCGAGCACGAAGGACAGGGCGGTCATCAGGATGGGGCGGAGGCGCAGCCGCGCCGCCTCCATGGCGGCCTCCACCACCGGCTCGCCCGCCTCCTGCCGGCTGCGCGCGAAGTCGACGATCAGGATCGCGTTCTTCGCGCTCAGCCCGACGAGCATCAAGAGCCCGATCTGCCCGAAGATGTCGAGATCGAGCCCCGCGATCGCGAGCCCCGAGACCGCGCCGAAGACCGCGAAGGGCACCGCCAGCATGATCGCGAACGGCATCGCGAGGCTCTCGAACTGCGCCGCGAGGACCACGAAGACGAGGACCACGGCGAGGCCGAAGATGATCGGCGCCCAGCCGGCCGAGCGCTTCTGCTGGAAGGTGGCGCCGGTCCACTCGAAGCCGAAGGCGTCGCCGAGATTCGCGCCGGCCGTGCGCTCGACCGCGGCGACGAGGTCGCCCGAGCTGACCCCCGGCGCCGGCTGGGCCTGGATCTCGACGGCGGGGAAGAGGTTGTAGCGCGAGATCGCCTGCGGCCCGGGCGCGAAGCGCGGCTCGATCAGGCTGTCGAGCGGCACCATGGCGCCCGCCGTGTTGCGCACGGTGAGCCCCGCGAGATCGGCGATCTCGTCGCGCGCCTCGGCCTCGGCCTGCACGAAGACGCGGTAGGTCTGGCCGAAGCGGTTGAACTCGTTGACGAAGGCCGAGCCGAGATAGGCCTGTGTCGCGTCGAACAGGCGGGCGACCGGCACCCCCGCCTGCTCCGCCTTCGCGCGCTGCACGTCGAAGTCGTATTGCGGCACGCTGGCGGTGAAGGTGGTGAACGCGGCGCCGACCTCGGGCTGGCGGTTGAGCGCGCCGAGAAAGGCGCCCGCCTTCTGCGCCATGGCGGCCGGGTCCTGGAACGCGAGGCCCTGGAGCTGGAGGCGCACGCCGCCGGTCGAGCCGATGCCGGGGATCGGCGGGGCGTTGAAGATCTGCACGCGCGCCGCGTCGACATCGGCGATCCGCCGCCGCATCTCGGCGATCAGCGCGGTGGCCGACTGCTCGGGCCCGCGCGCGCCCCACGGCTCGAGGATCGGGATCAGGAAGCCGAAATAGGGCGCGTCGACATTGCCGACGAAGCTGCGGCCGGCCACCGCCACCACGTCGCGCACGCCCTCGAGCGCCCGCGCCCGCTCCTCGAGATCGAACACCACCTCGCGCGTGCGCTGGAAGGTGGCGGCTTCGGGAAGCTGGACGTTGAGCACGAAATAGCCCTGGTCCTCGGCGGGCACGAAGCCGGTCGGGCGCTGCGTGAACAGCGCGGCGGTCGCGGCCACGATCGCCACCGTGGCGAGGACGACGAGCGCCGCGCGCCGCATCAGCCCGCCGAGCACGCGCATATAGCCCGCGCCGAGGCGCTCGAAGCCCGCGTTGAAGGCGCGGAACGGGGCCGACGGGCGCGCCGCCGTCGGCTTCAGCAGCAGCCGCGCGAGCGCCGGCGTCAGGGTGAGCGACATCACGGTCGAGAGCCCGACCGCGATCGCCACGGTGAGCGAGAACTGGTTGTAGAGCCGCCCGCTGATGCCCGGGATGAAGGCGACCGGCACGAAGAGCGCGAACAGCACCGCGGTCGTCGCGACGATCGGGCCGATCACCTCGCGCGTCGCCGCGAGCGTGGCCCGGCCCGGCGGCTCGCCCTCGTCGATGTGGCGCTGCACGTTCTCGACCACCACGATGGCGTCGTCCACCACCAGCCCGACCGCGAGGATCAGCCCGAGCAGCGTGAGCTGGTTGATCGAGAAGCCGAAGAGGAACATCCAGGCGAAGCTGCCGATCAGGGCGATCGGGATCACGATCGACGGGATGAGCGTGGTGCGGCCCCTCTGCAGGAAGACGAAGACCACGGCGACGACCAGCACGATCGCGAGGCCGAGGGTCTTGACCACCTCGATCACCGCGGCCTCGACGAAGCGCGAGGTGTCGAAGCCGATCTCGTAGCCGAGCCCGGGCGGGAAGCGTTTGGACAGCTCCTCCATCTCGGCGTCGATCGCGGTTAGCAGCTCCAGCGCGTTGGCGTCGGGCGCCTGGAAGATGCCGATCTGCGCCGCGACCCGGCCCGAATAGCGCGCGGCGCTGCCATAGGTCTGGGCGCCGAGCTCGGCGCGGCCGACATCGCCCACCGTCACCACCGTGCCGTCCGGCTCGGCGCGGAGCACGATCGCCTCGAACTCCGCCGCCGTCTCCAGCCGCCCCTCGGCCTGCGCCGTGTAGGCGAAGGCCTGCCCCTCGGGCGCGGGCGCGGACCCGATCGACCCGCCCGAGGTCGGCGCGTTCTGCGCGCGGATCGCCGCGATCACGTCGACCGGGTCGAAGCCGAAATATTCGAGCTTGGCCGGGTCGAGCCAGACCCGGATCGCGTAGTCGCGCCGCGTGAAGTTGATCACCCGCCCGACGCCCGGCAATCGCCGGATGCGGTCGACGATGTTGATGCTCGCGTAGTTCGAGACGAAAAGCTCGTCGTAGCGGTCGGTCTCGGCGGCGAGGCTGATCACGGCGGTCAGCTGGGGCGAGGAGGTCTCGATGGTGATGCCCCGGTCCTGCACCGTCGCGGGCAGCTGGGGCGTCGCCTCGTTGACCGCGTTGAGCACGTCGACCGCCGCGAGATCGCCGTCGGTGCCGATGGCGAAGGTGGCGGTGACCGTCGCGCTGCCGTTGTTGCCGCTCGTCGACTGTATGTAGAGCAGGTCGTCGACGCCGTTGATCGCCTGCTCGAGCGGGGTCGCGACCGACGCGGCGACCGTGGCCGCGTCGGCGCCCGTGAAGGTCGCGGCGGTGCGCACCTGCGGCGGCACGACGTTGGGATAGCGCGAGACCGGCAGAACCAGCAGCGCGATCAGCCCGAAGATCACGATGGCGAGCGCGATCACCGAGGCGAGGATCGGGCGGGTCGCGAAGACGCGGATCACCGGCCCGGCTCCGCCTCGGCCGTCTGGTCGCCGTCGGCCGGCGGCGCCACGGGGCGGCCCGGCCGCACCGCCTGCAGGTTGCTGGCGACGATCCGGTCGCCGGCGGCGAGGTCGCCCCGCACCGCGGTCAGCCCGTCGATCTCCGGGCCGGTCTCGACCGGCACCACCTCGGCCTTGCCCTCGGGCCCGAGGCGGAACAGCGCCCGCCGGTTCTGGTTGACGATCAGCGCCGCCGTCGGCACCGCGAGGCGCTCGCGCGCGCCGAGCTCGGCCGTCACCCGCACGAACTGACCGGGCACCAGCGCGCGTCCCGCGTTGGGCAGCGTCGCGCGCACGGCGATCGTGTTGGTCGCGGCGTCGAAGGCGGGCCCGACGCCGCTGATCTCGCCCACGCCGGCGCGCGAGCCGTCCTCCCGGCGCACCGCGATCCGGATCGGCTCCGCGCTTTCGGCGAGGCGCGCGCGCAGGCGGGCCAGCTCGCCCGCGCTGGGGCGGAACTCCACCTCGATCGGGTCGTGCTGGACGAGCGTCGTCAGCCGCGTCTGCCCGGCGGTCACGAGATCGCCTTCGTCGACCTCGCTGAACCCGACCTTGCCGGCGAAGGGCGCCTCGACGGTCGCGAAGTCGAGATCGAGGCGCGCACGCTCGAGGGCGGCCTCGATCTCCCCCACGCGGGCCGCGGCCTCCTCCCGCTGCGCCACCAGCTCGTCGAGGCGGCTCGTCGTCGCGAAGCTCTGGTCCTCGAGCTGGCGGATCCGCTCGGTCTCGCGGTCGAGGAAGTCGAGATCCGCCTCGGCGCCGTCGAGCTGCGCCGCGAGCTCGGCGATCGCCGCCTCGAAGGTGCTCGCGTCGAGCCGGAACAGCGTGTCCCCGGCCTCGACGAAGCTCGCCTCCTCGAAGCTGCGCTCGGCCAGATAGCCGGTGACGCGCGCCCGGAGCTCGACCGACCGCTTGGCGCGGAGCCGGCCGCTGAACGCGAGGGTCTCCGGCACCGTGCGCCGCTCGACGCGGACGATCTCGGCCCGGATCGGCCCGCCGCGGCGGGCGGGCGGGGCGCTCGCCTCGCCGGGCGCCTCGGTCAGCGCCTCCTCCACCGCCTCGGGCACGTAGCGGTCGGGCACGGTCACGGTGTCCGGGGCCAAGCTGAGGGTCCAGACGAGGAGCAGGCCGCCGCCCAAGAGAGCGGCGACGATCGAGACCGTCCTCAGGGGGCGTTGCACGATCATCCTCCTCTGCGTCCGGCGCACGACCCCCGCGCACCGGTCTCAGTAACGCTGGGCGGGCCGTGTCGTTGCGTGTTGCGACGCGCCCGGCCCCCGCGCGGCGGGTCGAGGCCCGGCCGCGCCCCGCAAAAGGTGCGGCGCCGCAGCCGCCGTCGCGCCACGGTTTCGTCGCGCGGACGGCATTTCCGCAGGACGCGACGCCCGCCCCGCGCGCTGATCGCGCTCCGCCCCGGGGCGGACGGGCTTCACAGCCCGTTCGCCGCCGCATAGGCTCGGGCCGGGAGCGAAGAGACAGGAGATCGCCGTGCCCGATCCGGCCGTCGTGACGGGCCACCGGAACCGCGCCGAGCTGGCAGCGGCGTTGCCCGACATCCTCGCCGCGCCGCGCGATGGCGGACGGCTCGAGCTGATCGTGGTCCGCCCCAGACCGGGGGAGCGGCTCACCCCCGACCGCGTCGCGCTCAGCCGAGCCGCGGGGCTCGCGGGGGATCACTGGTCCGCCGGATGCTGGCGCACGACCGAGGACGGCGCCCCGCACCCGGACGTCCAGGTCTGCCTGATGAGCGCGCGCTGCATCCGCGCGATCGCGGGCCCGAGGGCGAACTGGGCGCCGGCGGGCGACAACCTCTTTCTCGACATGGATCTCACGCCGGACAACATGCCGCCGGGCACGCGCTTCGCCCTTGGCGGCGCCGAGCTCGTGGTGACGGCCGAGCCGCACAACGCCTGCCAGGCCTTCGTCGACCGCTTCGGCCGGGACGCGGCGGTGTTCGTGAACACGGGCGCCGGCCGGCGCCATCGCTTGCGCGGCATCTACGCCCGCGTGACCCGCGACGGCGAGGTGAGCCTGGGCGACCGGGCGCGCAAGCTCGCCTGAGGGCGTGCACGGGAGGTCGCCCGCCCCACCAGGGCCGGAGTGGCGCCCACCCGGCGACCAGCGGCCCCCGCCGCGAGATCGACCTCCGCCCCGATGCCGGGCTGCCGAGCCGGGAGCGTGTCACCAACGAACACGTCGGCGGGGGCGGCACGGCCGTGCTTTCGGAGCACCCCGACGACGAGGGCCCGCCACCCAAGCCCAGCGCCGGGCGCATCCGCGCCGAGGGGCGGGACGTCACGGCGCCCGGGCCCGCCGAGCTCCGGGCCTCCCGCCACATCAGGATCGGCAGGGTGTTCCAGCCCCTCGCGCTGCTGCCGCACCTCTCGGAGCGCGCCGCGAGGCCACCCACGGCCCGATCCGCAGCGCCGCACCGTGCGGCTCAGCCGGCGAGCGCCGCGCTGCCGACGAGATGCACGCCCCTGTCGGCGAAGCTCGACCGCGTCTCCGCGACCGATCCCTCCACGTCGATCCCCCGGCAGCCGTCCTCGAGCACGATCACGGGGAAGCCGAGCGCGCGGCCGTCCTCGGCCGAGTAGCGCACGCAGATGTCGAAGGCCAGACCGGCCATGAAGAGCCGGTCGAAGCCGCGCTCCCGAAGATAGCCCGCGAGGCCCGTCGGCGTGGTCCGGTCGTTCTCGAAGAACGCCGAATAGCTGTCGATCCCGCGCCGGTAGCCCTTGCGCAGCACGAGCTCGGCGTGGGGGATGTCGAGATCGGGGTGGAAGGCGGCGCCGGCCGTGCCCTGCATGCAATGATCGGGCCAGAGGATCTGGGTGCCGTAGGCGACCTCCACCCGGTCGAAGGGCGCTTTGCCCGGATGCTCCGAGGCGAAGGACAGGTGACGCGGCGTGTGCCAGTCCTGCGTCAGCACGACATGGGGAAAGCGCCGCGCGACCGCGTTGATGACCGGCACCACCGCGTCGCCGTCGGGCACCTCGAGCGCCCCGCCGGCGCAGAAATCGTTCTGCACGTCGATCACGACCAGAATGTCGGTCTCGCGGATCGAGAGGTCCTCGGCCATCGTCTCCTCCTCGGTCACCGGGCGGCGAGCTTTCGGTCGACCTCCTCGGACAGCCGCGCGAGGGCCTCGCCGACGCGCACCGGATGCGAGGGGCCGGGCGCGAGATCGCGGAGCCCCGGCGGCAGGCGCGCCAGCTCGGCCGCGGCGCGCGCCCGAAGCTCGGCCATGGGCTCCGGCGCGGCCACCCGGCGCCCGCCGCGCATCGCCTCGACCACGAGCGGTGTGCCCTCCTGGCGATCGTCGACCGTCGAGATCACGTCCTCGGCCATCAGACCATCGCGGTCGAACCGGCGCCAGACCTGTTTGCGCCCGGGCAGCGTCTCCTTGCCCGACGACTTCTTCTTGCGCGCGACGCCCTCGAACTCCTGCAGCTTGTAGGCGGAGTCGAGCGTCGGCACGTCCTTCGAGATGGTGAGCCCGCTGCCCACGCCGAAGCCGTCGATCGGCGCGCCGGCGGCGAGGAGCGCGGCGATCTCGTCCTCGTCGAGCCCGCCGCTCGCGAAGATCGCCACCTCGCCGAGCCCCGCCCCGTCGAGGATCGCGCGCACGCGGACCGCCAGCGCGCCGAGATCGCCGCTGTCGATGCGCACGCCGCGCACGGCGATCCCGTCGGCCGCCAGCCGCGGCGCCAGCGCCGCCGCCTTCCGCGCGCCCGCCTCGGTGTCGTAGGTGTCGATGAGCAAGATCACGTCGTCGGGCCGGGCCCGGGCGAAGGCCTCGAACGCCTCGCTCTCGTCGTCGAAGGCCTGGACGAAGGCATGCGCCATGGTGCCCGAGAGCGGGATCCCGAAGCGCCGCCCCGCCTCGACCGTCGCGGTCGCCGCGAAGCCCGCGAGATGGGCGGCGCGCGCGGCCAGCACCCCCGCCTCGGCGCCGTGGGCCCGGCGCAGCCCGAAATCCACAAGGGTCCGGCCCCGGGCCGCCAGGACCATCCGCGCCGCCTTGGCGGCGATCAGCGTCGAGAAATGCACGAGGTTGAGCACCCGCGTCTCGATCAGCTGGGCCACCGGCAGCGGGGCCGTGATCCGGATCACCGGCTCGTCGGCGAAGCAGATCGTGCCCTCGGGCATCGCGTGCACGTCGCCCTCGAAGCGGAGATCGGCCAGATAGTCGACGAACTCCGCGCTGAAGCGGCCAGTACCGCGCAGCCAGTCGAGCTCGTCGGGCGTCGCGGCGAGCCCTTCGAGGTAGCCGAGCACCTGTTCGAGGCCCGCCGCCATCAGGAACCGCCGCCGTTCGGGCAGCGTGCGGAAGAAGAGCTCGAAGGACGCCGGGCCGGTCTTCCCGCTCTCGAGATAGGCCTGCATCATGTTGAGCTGGTAGAGATCGGTCAGCAGCATGTCCGGCGCTCGGTCCATTTCGGTCGACCTCCGGTCGGCTCGGCCCGGGCGCGGGCGGTGCGGGCGACTGCGCCCCTTATGGCGCATCGGCGGGTCCCGGCGCAAAGGCCGCGGTGCCGGTCCGTGGCGCTCCGCGACAGGGAGGCACCGATCCGGGCTGTCGCCGGCGCCGAGAGGAGAACCGACCCGCGAGAGAGGGCAGGGCGGGGACAGTGTCGCGCAATGCAGGGGATGTCGCGGGGCCCGCGGTGAAGACCGGCCGCCGCCCGACACCGGGTCCCGGCACGCGGCGGGCGCCCTCTCCGCCAGGCGAGCGCCCGTTCCTGCGCCGTCAGGCGGCGTAGTTGCCCTTCACGCGCTCCTTGGTCGGGTCGAAATGCGGGATCCGCACGACCGTCGCCGGCAGGCGCTTCTGCTGCCCGTCGAGCTGGCCGATCTCGACGGCGGTGCCCGGATCGGCGTGGGTCACGTCGAGGCGCGCGAGCGCGATCACCCGCCCGAGGATCGGCGAGCGCACCGCCGAGGTCACCTCGCCGACCTGCGCGCGGCCGACGCGCAGCGGATCGCCCTTGGCCGGGACGATCCCGCCCTCGACATCGAGCCCGACGAGCCGGCGGAGCGGGTTCGCCTTGCGCCGCTCGAGCGCCGCGCGCCCGATGAAGTCGTCGGTCTTCGACTTGAGCGGCACGGTGAAGCCGATCCCGGCCTCGAAGGGGTCGGTCTGGTCCGAGAACTCGAAGCCCGCGAAGACGAGCCCGGCCTCGATCCGCACCATGTCGAGGGCGGCGAGCCCGAAGGGCGCCAGCCCGTGCGGCTCGCCCGCCGCCCAGATCGCGTCGAAGACGGTGGTCGCGTCCTTCGGATGGCAGAACACCTCGTAGCCGAGCTCGCCCGTGTAGCCGGTGCGCGACAGGATGAGCGGCGCGCCGGCATAGTCGCCGATCCGCCCGATGGCGAAGCGGAACCAGGCGAGCTCGTCGACCGTCGGCTGGGTCGGCGCGGTCCAGATCACCTCGCGGAGGATGTCGCGCGAGCGCGGGCCCTGCACCGCGATGTTGCAGAGCTGGTCGGTCGAGGTCTTGACATGGACGTCGAAGCCGCGCTCGGCCGCCACCTCGCGCATCTGGATGCCCGAGAGATCGCTGCCGCCGATCCAGCGGAAATTGTTGTCGCCGAGGCGGAAGACCGTGCCGTCGTCGATCATGCCGCCATGCTCGTAGCAGACGGCGGTGTAGACCACCTGGCCGACGGCGAGCTTTTTCATGTCGCGGGTCACGCAGAGCTGCATCAGCGCCTCGGCATCGGGGCCCATCACCTCGACCTTGCGGAGGGGCGAGAGGTCCATCACCGCCGCGCGCTCCCGGCAGGCCCAGTATTCGGCGATCGCGCCGTGGCTGTGCATCTGGCTGGGCAGCCAGTAGCCGTTGTACTCGGCGAAATCGCGGGTGTGGCGCGCGAAACAGTCGTGGAAGCCCGTCTGTTTCGTCGCCTGCACCGGGGCCTCGGCGGTCATGCGGTATCCCTTCGATTTGCGGAAATCCTCGGCCTCGCCGTAGACGCGGACCTGGATGTCGGTCGGGTTCCAGCCGTTGGCCGGGTCGACGTCGCAGGGGCAGGCGGTCGACACGCAGACGAGATCGCTGAGCGCGCGCAGCAGCACATAGTCGCCCGGACGCGACCACGGGTCGTCCATGCCGATCCCGTGCGCCTCGTCGAGCATGGTGTTGAAGAAGAAGTTGATCGCCGGCCAGCCGCCGCGCGGCC
>CAZWDE010000063.1:0-12609 GCA_964632555.1 uncultured Limibaculum sp. | reverse complement strand
TGTTGACCTTGAGGAGCGCGAAGTAGCGCTCGCCGTCCTTCGGCGCGCGGATCGGCCCTTCGATGGTGTCGCCGGTGCGCAGGCCGAACTTCCGGATCTGGTTGGGCGAGAGATAGATGTCGTCCGGCCCCGGCAGGTAGTTCGCCTCGGGCGAGCGCAGGAAGCCGAAGCCGTCCTGCAGCACCTCGAGCACCCCCATGCCGATGATTTCCTCGTCGCGGTCCGCGAGCTCGCGGAGGATCGCGAACATCATGTCCTGCTTGCGCAGCGTCGAGGCGTTCTCGACCTCGAGCGACTCGGCGAGCGACAACAGGTCGGTCGGCGACTTCGCCTTGAGATCGGCAAGCTTCTGTTGGGTCATCGACGGTGTCCGGCGTCGGAGGGAAGGGATGACGGAGGGCTCGCCGTGCAGGCTCGACCGGGCGCCCGGGCCGTTATCGCTTCACATGGTCACGGTTGCGGGCGGATGTCAAGACAGGCCCGGACGGGGTCAGAACGGCTTGACGATCACGAGAACGACGATCGCGACCATCAGCAGCGTCGGCAGCTCGTTCATCAGCCGGTAGGTGCGCCCGGAGTGGCCGTTGGCGTCGGCCGCGAAGTCCTTGCGCCGCCGCCCCAGCCAGTGGTGGAACCAGGTCATGCCGGCGATCAGCACGAGCTTGGCGTGCATCCACGGGCTGGCGGCGAGCCAGCCGAGGCCGTTGGCCCAGATCATCGCCAGCCCGAACACCCAGGTCGCGATCATCGCCGGGTTCATGATCAGCCGGAAGAGCTTGAGCTCCATCACCTTGAAGGTCTCGGAGAGCTCCGAGCCCGCGCTCGCCCGCTCGGCGTGGTAGACGAAGATCCGCGGCAGGTAGAAGATGCCCGCCATCCACGCGATCACCGAGATCAGGTGAAGCGCGCGCAGCCAGTCGTAGTGCTCGAGCAGGATCGCCTGCATCTCAGCCCCGCACCGCCGCCACCAGCGCCTCGACATGGGCGGGCGAGGCGTCGGGCGTGATGCCGTGGCCGAGATTGAAGACGTAAGGGTGGCCCACCATCGACTCGACCATCGCGCGCGCGGTCGCGGCCAGCCGCGGGCCGCCGGTGACCATCAGCATCGGGTCGAGATTGCCCTGGAGCGCCACGTCGGGCAGCGCCTCGCGCGCCCAGCCGAGCGGCACCGCGCTGTCGAGCGCCACCGCGTCGACCGCGGCCTCGGCCGCGAAGCGCACATAGGAGCCGCCCGCGCCGCGGGGGAAGCCGATCACCGGCAGCATCGGATGGCGGTCCTTGAGCGCGTCGGCGATGCGCCGGGCCGGGCGGATCGCGAACCTCTCGAACATGTCGGGCGCCAGCGCCCCGGCCCAGCTGTCGAAGATCTTCACCGCCTCGGCACCGGCCTCGACCTGTTTCCGCAGGTAGTGGATCGTCGCCTCGGTGATCCGGTCGATCAGCCGCTCGAACCCGTCCGGGTCGCGATACATCCAGGCGCGCGCGGGCGCCTGATCGGGCGTGCCCTGCCCCGCGACCATGTAGGTCGCCACGGTCCACGGCGCGCCGGCGAAGCCGATGAGCGCGACCTCCTGCGGCAGCGAGCGCGAGAGCCGGCGCACCGTCTCGTAGACCGGCGCGAGGGTGGCGTCGATCTCGTCGACGGGCTTCAGCCGTCCGAGATCCTCGGCGCGCGTCACCGGCTCGAGGCGCGGCCCCTCGCCCGGCGCGAAGGTGAGCGGCAGCCCGAGCGCCTGCGGCACCAGCAGGATGTCGGCGAAGAGGATCGCCGCGTCGAAGCCGAAGCGCCGGATCGGCTGGAGCGTCACCTCCTCGGCGAGCTCGGGCGTGTAGCAGAGATCGAGGAACGAGCCCGCCCGCGCCCGCGCCTCGCGGTATTCGGGCAGGTAGCGTCCGGCCTGTCGCATCAGCCAGATCGGCGGCGGCGAGACGGGCTGGCCGTGCAGGACGGAGAGGAGCGGCTTCGCGAGAGGTCTTGGTTCCATGAACCGAGTCTTTAAGGGTGGTGAGTGTTGGGAGGAACCCTGAAAGATGGGGATTACCGATGTCGGCAGACCGTCCACAGGGTTGCGCACAGCCGCGGCCCCCGCGGACCGTGACGCTTCGATGACCGCGCGGGCCCGAAACCGCTCGGCCAGCGCAGCAATCCTGCCGGGGACGCGCGCTCCGCGACTGATTCGAACCGGCGACCGGTGGGGCCCCCCGGTCCCGGTGGACAAGTCGTCCCCGGTCGGACAGAACAGGGGCAATCGTGGACGGATCGTCGCGCGGCCCGGAAGGTCCCCGGCTTGCACGCTATCCACAGGCTGGCGGGGCGGCGCGTGAGCGAGGGCCACGACATCCACCTGATCTCCGACAGCACCGGCGAGACGCTGCAGGCCATGGCGCGGGCCTGCCTCGCGCCCTTCGACGGCGTGCGTGTCGCGGTCCATTCGACCGTCCTCGTCCGCAGCGCCGCCGATCTCGAGCCGGCGCTCGAGCGGCTGCGCGCCCATCCGGGCCTCGTCTGCTACACGCTGGTCGACCGCAGCCTGCGCGGCCGCATCGAGAGCGAGTGCGCCGCGCTCGGCGTGCCGGCGCTCGCCGTGCTCGACCCGCTGATCGCCCGGCTGAGCGCCTTCTTCGGGCGGCCGCCGCGTCGCGGCGTGGGCCTGCAGCACCAGCTCGACAGCGCCTATTTCGACCGCATCGCGGCGCTCGACTATGCCATGGCGCACGACGACGGGGCGATCGGCGCCCGGTTGATGCAGGCCGACGTGATCCTCACGGGCGTCAGCCGCACCTCGAAGACGCCGACCTGCGTCTACCTCGCCAACCGGGGCGTGAAGGCCGCCAACGTCCCGCTGGTGCCGGGCCGGCCGCCCGAGCCCGCGCTGCTCGCGGCCATCGAGGCGCGGGTGCCGGTGGTCGGCCTCACCGCGCATCCGGCGCGGCTCGTCGAGATCCGGAGCCAGCGGCTCGACGCGCTCGGCCCGGCGCCGCTCGGCGACCGGGCGCCGGGCTACGCCGATCTCGACCGGGTGCAGGAGGAGGTGACCGAGGCGCGGCTCTTCTTCGAGCGCCACGGCCTGCCGGTGATCGACGTGACGCGCCGCTCGATCGAGGAGACCGCGGCGGCGATCCTCGCGACGCTCGAGCGGGGGCGGGAGTGAGCCGCGTCGTGCTCGCCAGCGCGTCGGACGCGCGGGCGCGGCTGCTGCGCGCGGCCGGCGTCGCGGTCGAGGTGGAGCCCGCCCGCGTCGACGAGGCGGCGGTCAAGGCGGCGATGGCGGCCGAGGGCGCGGCGCCCCGCGACGTCGCCGACGCGCTCGCCGAGCTCAAGGCCGCCCGCATCAGCGCCCGCCGCCCGGACGCGCTGGTGATCGGCGCCGACCAGGTGCTGGTGTGCGACGGCGTCGCCCACGACAAGCCCGCCGATCTCGACGCCGCGGCCGCCCAGCTCCGCGCGCTGCGGGGGCGCCGGCACGATCTCCTGTCCGCCGCGGTGGTCGCCGAGGGGGGCGCGCCGGTCTGGCGCCACATCGGCGCGGCCCGTCTCACGATGCGCCCCTTCACGGAGGGCTTCCTCGCGCGCTATCTCGCGGAGGCGGGGCCGGCCGTGCTCGACTCGGTCGGCGCCTACCATCTCGAGGGGCTCGGCGCGCAGCTCTTCGCGCGCGTCGAGGGCGACCACTTCACGGTGCTCGGCCTGCCGCTGCTCGAGCTTCTGGGATATCTGAGGGCGCGCGGGGTTCTGGTGGAATGAGCGACGAACGGCCGCGGACGGCAGGCGTGATGGGCTGGCCGATCGGGCATTCGCGCTCGCCGGCGCTCTTCGCCCACTGGTTCGCGCGGCACGGCCTCGACGGTCGCTACATGCCCTTCGCCGTGCGTCCGGAGGACTTCGCCGAGGTCTGCCGCGCGCTTGGCAAGGCCGGGCTCCGCGGCGTCAATGTCACGCTGCCGCACAAGGAGGCGGCGCTCGCCCTCGCCGACGAGATGACGCGCGAGGCCCGCGCGATCGGCGCGGCCAACATGATCCGCTTCGAGGCCGGGCGCATCCTCGCGGACAACACCGACGGCACGGGGTTTCTCGAGAGCCTGCGCGCCGGGGCCCCGGGCTGGCGGGCGGATGCCGGGCCGGCGGTCGTTCTCGGCGCCGGGGGCGCGTCGCGGGCGATCCTCCACGCCCTCCTCGCCGGGGGCTGTCCGGAGATCCGGCTGGCCAACCGCAGCCGCGAGAAGGCCGAGGCGCTGGCCGGCGCCTTCGCGCCGCGCGTGAGCCCGGTGGCGTGGGAGGCCCGCGAGGCCGCGCTCGCCGGCGCGGCGACCCTCGTCAACGCCACGAGCCTCGGCATGCACGGCCAGCCGCCGCTCGAGATCCGGCTCGACGCGCTGCCGGCCGGGGCGGTGGTCACCGACATCGTCTACACCCCGCTCGAGACGCCGCTTCTCGCCGCGGCGCGGGCGCGCGGGCTCGCCGCGGTCGACGGGCTCGGGATGCTGCTCCACCAGGCGCGGCCGGCCTTCCGCGCCTGGTTCGGGATCGATCCCGAGGTCGATGCGGCGCTCCGCGCGGCGGTGCTGGCGTGATCCGGCTGGGCCTCACGGGATCGATCGGGATGGGGAAGTCGACGGTGACGGGGATGTTCGCGGAGCATGGGGTCCCGGTCTGGGACGCCGATGCGGCCGTCCACGCGCTCTACGGCCCCGGCGCGGCGGGCACCGACGCGGTGGCGGCGCTGGCGCCGGCGGCGGTGGGGCCCGGGGGCGTCGACCGCGCGGCGCTCCGGCGGGCGATCCTCGACGATCCGGGGCTTCTCGCGCGCGTCGAGGCGGCGGTGCATCCGCTCGTGACCGCCGACCGCGCGGCCTTCCTCGCGCGGGCCGAGGCGGAGGGCGCGGGCGTCGCGCTCTGCGACGTGCCGCTGCTCTACGAGACCGGCGCCGAGGCGGAGTTCGACCGGGTCGTCGTGGTCTCCGCGCCCGCGGCGGTGCAGAGGCGGCGGGTGCTCGCGCGGCCCGGCATGACCGAGGCGGCGTTCGAGCGGATCCTCGCCCGCCAGACGCCCGACGCGGAGAAGCGCGCCCGGGCCGATCACGTGATCGACACGAGCGGGCCCTTCGAGGCGACGCGGGCGCAGGTGGCGGCGGTGCTCGCCGCGGTTGGGGAGGGACCGAATGCGTGAGATCGTGCTCGATACCGAGACCACGGGCCTCGAGCCGGCCGAGGGCCACCGGATCGTCGAGATCGCCGGCGTCGAGCTCGTCAACGCGCTGCCGACGGGCCGGGTCTACCACCAGTATGTCAACCCGGAGCGGGCGATGCCGCCCGAAGCCTACCAGGTGCACGGGCTCGGCGACGAGTTCCTCGCCCGCCAGCCGGTCTTCGCCGAGATCGCCGGCGCCTTTCTCGACTTCGTCGCCGAGGCGCCGCTGGTGATCCACAACGCGGCCTTCGACATGGCGATGCTCAACGCCGAGCTCGCGCGCCTCGGCCGGCCCGCGCTGCCCGACACCCGCGCCGTCGACACCCTCGCGATGGCGCGGCGCGCCTTCCCCGGCGCGCCGGCCTCGCTCGACGCCCTCTGCCGGCGCTTCGGCATCGACAACGGCGCCCGCGAGAAGCACGGCGCGCTGCTCGACTGCGAGCTCTTGGCGGAGGTCTATCTCGAGCTCCTCGGCGGCCGGCAGCGCGGCATGCAGCTCGCGCCCCGCGGACCGCGCCGCGGGCCGGCCGAGAGCGGGCCGGCCGACGGGCCGGCGAAGACCCGCCCCGCCCCGCTCGCGCCGCGCATCACCGAGGCCGAGCGCGCCGCGCACCGCGCGTTCGTCGCCGAGCTCGGGGCGGACGCGCTCTGGGCGCGGCTCGACCGCGGCGGCGACTGAGCGGTCTCAGACCTGCGGCGCCGGCGTCTCGCCGCCCGCGGCGCCGCCCTCGGCCTGCTGCTGGGTGCGCGCCTGCTCCAGCCGCTGGCGGTAGAGCGTCGCGAAATCGACGTTGTCGAGCATCAGCGGCGGGTAGCCGCCGTCGCGCGTCACGTCGGCCAGCACCCGGCGCGCGAAGGGCAGCAGCTGGCGCGGGCACTCGATGAACAGGAACGGGTGCAGGTGCTCCTTCTTCACGTTGTGCAGCGTGAAGACGCCGGCATAGTCGAGCTCGACGAGAAAGCGCGTCTTCTCCTCGGCCACGGCCTTGGCGTTGATCTTCATGTTGACCTGGTAGCGGTCCTCGCCGAGCGACTTGGCGTCCATGCCCACGTTGACGGAGATCTCGGGCTGGGCCTTGGCGACGGTGCCCTCCATGACGGCCACGTTCTCGAAGGAGAGGTCGCGCGTGAAATGGCCGATCAGGCGCGCCATCGGCGGGTTGTTGAGGTCGATGCCGGCCGCGGCCATCTGGCTGGTGGTGTCGCTCATCTCGGCGTCTCCTTGCGAATGCATGTCGGGTCGCGCGTGCGCTAGCAGATCGGCCCGGCCGCGGCAATCGCCGGCGCGACGGCGCTCAGGGCGCCGGCGGCGGGCCCCGGCGGCCCCGCTCGGCATCGTCCGGCGCGGCGCCGCTGCCGGGATCGACCGTCTCGTAGTCGCCCTCGACCGTCTCGCCCGCCGCCCAGCGCGGCTCCGGGCGCTGTGTCCCGGCCGAGACGGCGATCACCGCGATGCGCCGGCCGAGCCCGCGGATCACCGCCGAGCGGACGGGCGGGACCAGCAGCAGGAACCCGACCGTGTCGGTGAAGAAGCCGGGCGTCAGCATCAGCACGCCGGCGACGAGGATCAGCGCGCCATGCGCCAGCGGGCCCGAGGGGTCGCCGCCCCGGTCGAGCCGGCGGCGGAGCGCGGCGAGCGCCGCGTAGCCCTGCGCCCGCAACAGGATGCCGCCGACGATCGCGGTCGCGACCACGATCGCGAGGGTCGGCCAGAGGCCGATCAGCCCGCCGATCTCGATGAACAACGCGATCTCGATCAACGGCACGCCGATCAGGGCGATGAAGATCCACATGCGGGCCTCTCTTCCGGCGGCGTTGGCATGGCGCCCCGCAGTTCGATAGACTTTGGTGCGCTGCGCCCTTACATAGGCGGTCAAGCGAGACGGCACCACCCGCCGCGCCGGCCCGAGACGCCGATGGGGGCGCGGCGGGAAGCTCGGGAGGCGGGACCTGGAATGAGCTACAAACTGGTCGAATTCATCATTCTCGCCGTGATCGCGGCCTTCGTGCTCTACCGCCTGCGCGCCGTCATCGGCACGCGCACGGGCTACGAGCCGACCTCGTCCGGCGTTCAGGGGCCCGCCAACGGCGCGGCCGACAGCGCGCGGGCGGTGTCGGACGAGAGCGACGAGATCGAGGCCGGCGCGATCCGCTCGCTCGACGAGGAGGCCAGGCGCGCGCTGTCCGAGATCTGCCGGGTCGAGCCCGATTTCAGCCTCGAGGCGTTCCTGCAGGGCGCCCGCTCGGCCTACGAGATGGTGCTGATGGCCTACGAGGAGGGCGACCGGGCGACGCTGCGCGATCTGCTGACGCCCGATGTCTTCCAGGCCTTCGAGAGCGTGATCAAGGCGCGCGAGGCGGACGGGCTGAAGGTCGAGGCGCGGTTCATCGGGGTGCGCGATCTCGGGGTCGACTCGATCCGCTTCGACCCGGACACCGCCGAGGCCGACATCACGCTGCGCTTCGTCGGCGAGATGATCACCGCCGTGCGCGACAGCGAGAACCGCGTGGTCGAAGGCGATCCCAACGAGATCCGGCGCCAGACCGACATCTGGACGTTCAGCCGCGTGATGGGCTCGCCCAACCCCAACTGGCTGCTCAGCGCCACGGGCGCCTGAGCGGGGGCGGGCGTGGGCCATGCGTCGGCTCTTCGGACGGCGGCGCCGCCCGGCCCTGACCGCCGAGGACCGGGCGCTCTGGGAGCACGCCACGCGTGACGCGACGCCGATGCCGCGCGGGCCCGAGCGCCCGCGCGCCACGCCCGAGGCCCGCCGACCGCCCGACCCGCCCGCGCGACCGCTGCCGAGCCAGCCGCCGGAGCCGCGCGTGCTCAAGCCGGTCGGGCGTGCCATGCCCCCGCTCGAGTTCCGCCACGGCGAGCCGCGCCCGGCCCCGGTCGGTCGCCCCGAGCCCGGCCTCGACCGCCGGACCGCCGAGCGCCTCCGCCGGGGCGACCGCACGCCCGACGCGCGCATCGACCTGCACGGCCTGACCGCCGAGCGCGCCCATGCCCGTCTCGACGCCTTCCTGCGCGAGGCGATCCGCGCCGGCCATCGCTGCGTTCTCGTGATCACCGGCAAGGGGCGGCGAACCGACCGGGACGACGCGCCCTTCATGGGCCCCGAGGCCGGCGTGCTGCGCGACGCCGCCCCGCGCTGGCTGCGCTCGGGCCCCAACCGCGGGCGGATCGTCGGGATCTACGAGGCGCATCGCCGGCACGGCGGCGAAGGCGCCTTCTACGTCTACCTGAAGCGCGGCCGCTGAGCCGGGCTCAGGCGGTGCCGGCGGTCTTGCTCTCGGCCGCGAGCATCAGGCCGTAGCGGTCGATGAACGCCGCCGTCAGCGCGGCCACCATCTCGTCGCGCACCGTGCGCCGGTCGGGCTGCCAGACGCGCACCGGATCGGAGCTCGTCACCGCCTCGTAGGCCGGGAAATAGTCGATCTCCTCGGCGGTTGCGGCGATCTGGGTCGCGGCGGCGTGGAGCGTGCTCTTGGCGATCTGGCTCGCGACGATCACGTCCTCGGCGCCGTAGGTGCGCTCGAGCGGCACGGGCGAGACGGCGAGCACGATCTTCTGGCGCGGGTTGCGCCGGCGGAGCAGGGCGCAGATCGCCTTCAGATGCGCCGAGACCTCGTCGAAGCCCACACGGCGGTACAGGAACCGGTCGGGCTCGGCGCGGTAGGCGCGCTTGAGCGGCGGCCCGTTGAGCGCGATCCGGGTCTTGCGGTCGAACCAGGTCTCGGTGGTGGCGAGCGTGATCACCACGAGATCGGCGGCGAAGGCGCGCGCGAAATGCGCGGCGACCGCGCGCCGGCGCTCGACCAGCGTCTCGACGGGGCCGAGCGGCGCGCGCTCGCCGAGCGTCGGGTCGGCCCAGGCATCGGCGAGCGGCAGCAGGACCTCGCGCGGGAAGTCGGCCTCTCCCGCCGCCCAGTCGAGCTCCTGCTGCACCGGGGCCGGCGCGGTCTTGTTGAGCAGGCCCTGCGACGCGGCGGCGCGGATCGCCGGGTGGCGGGCGCCGGGATCGAGGCTCGGCACCTGGCAGCCGGCGGCCGCCAGCGCCGCCTCGAGCCGGCGGGAGAACCAGGGGCCGATATGGAAGACGCGCGCCGCGGGGGTCAGACGGAAACCCGGCCGGCCCACCGGCACGACGAGCCCCTGCGCGATGCGGTGGCGGGCGTTGTGGGTGCCCTGCGACCAGCTGTCGTAGCCGGTGAGGCCCCGTCCCGATCGTTGCCCCGCGCCGCGCTCCGCCATCGCCACCCTTCCCGTCCCGCGGCGTGAGGTCCGCGGCGCCGCCATGGATCGGCTGCGCGGCGGGTGTTAGCTTTCCCCGGTCGCCCGGTCAATCGCCGGGCGAGGGCCGAGACCGGAAGGAGCGATCCATGGGCGACCGGGTGATCCGTCGCGAGCCGACCTACACGCCGCGCGAGCGGCTGGCCGACGCGGTGATGCACGTGACCGGCGTGGGCGCCGCGCTCGTCGCCGCGCCCGTGCTGATCGCGATGGCCGCCTGCCTGCACGGGGCGGGCGCGGCGCTGGTGGCCGCCGCCGTCTATGCGGTGACGCTGGTGGCGATGTTCGCCGCCTCGGCCTGCTACCACCTGATGCCGCTCTCGCGTCTGCGCTCCTTCTGGCGCCGGCTCGACCATGCGGCGATCTACGCCAAGATCGCCGGCACCTACACGCCCTTCACGGTGCTGCTCGGCGGCGAGCGGGCGGCGCTGATCCTCGCGGGCATGTGGTCGGCCGCCGGCGCGGGGATCCTGCTGAAGTTGGTGAACCCGCACCGCTTCGAGTGGCTGATGCTCGCGCTCTATCTCGCGATGGGCTGGGCCGTGCTGGTGATCGGTTGGCCGATCCTCGGCTCGCTGCAGACCGCCGCGCTGGTGCTGCTGGTCACGGGCGGCGGGCTCTACACCGTCGGCGTCGTCTTCCACCTGTGGGAGGGCCTGCCGTTCCAGAACGCGATCTGGCACGGCTTCGTGCTGGTGGCGAGCTTCGTGTTCTACGCGGCCGTGGTGATCGAGATCGGGGCCGCGCGGGCCTGACCCCCTCAGTCGCGCGGGCGGTCGGCCTCGTCGAACAGGATGCGGCTCGCGTCCCCCTCGAGATCGTCGTACTGCCCGCGCCGGAGCGCCCAGACGAAGGCGGCGAGACCGAGCAGCCCGAGACCGAGCGAGACCGGGATCAGCAGGGCGAGAACCGTCATGCGGTGTCCTTCCGGGCGGCGGCGGCGGCGGGCCAGCCGCGGACCGCGTTGAGCGTGACGACGATCGAGGAGCCCGACATCGCGAGCGCGGCGACGAGGGGCGTGACGAAGCCCGCGAGCGCGAGCGGGATCGCCAGCGCGTTGTACAGCGCGGCGAGGGCGAAGTTTTGCAAGGCGCGACGACGCGCCGTGCGCGCTGTGCGAATTGCAAAAACCACCGGCCACAGACGGTCGCCGGTAAAGACGATGTCGGCGGCCGCGCGGCTGACGTCGGCGGCGGCGACGGGCGACATCGAGGCGGCGGCGGCGGCGAGCGCGGGGGCGTCGTTGATCCCGTCCCCGACCATCGCGACCGAGCGCCCGGCGCGGGACAGGGCGGCGATCGCCTCCAGCTTCTCGGCGGGCGCGAGGCCGGCGCGCGCATCGGCGATCCCGGTGGCCTGCCCCACGCAGGCCACCGGGCGCACGCCGTCGCCCGACAGCAAGACAACGCCAAGCCCCTCACCACGCAGGGCCGCACATGTCCCGGGCGCATCTGCACGCAACGCTTCCACCGCGGTGAAAGCAATCAGCGTGCCAGAGCGACCATCAGCTCCGCTAATGGACAGGTGCACCGATGTGTCGGCGGCGGCCTCGGCGCCGACCCAGGCGGCGGAGCCGAGCCGCACCGCGCGGCCTTCGCGCCGCCCGCCGACGCCGCGCCCCGGTTGCTCGCGGATCGCCTCGACCGCGGCCGGCGCGATGCCGCGGGCCTCGGCCTCGGCGGCCACGGCGCGCGCCAGCGGGTGGCGCGAGGCGCGCGCGAGCCCGGCCGCGATCGCCCAGAGAGCCGGGTCCTCGGGCCCGGAGGCGATGCGCGGGGCGCCGTCGGTCAGCGTGCCGGTCTTGTCGAAGGCCACCGTGTCGACGGTCGCGAGCCGTTCGAGCGCGCCCGCATCCTTGAGCAGCACGCCCGCGCGGAAGAGCTGGGCGCCCGCCGCGGCGTGGACCGCCGGCACCGCGAGGCCGAGCGCGCAGGGGCAGGTGATGATCAGCACCGCGGTCGCCACCGAGACCGCGAGCCGCGTGTCGCCCGTCGCGGCGATCCAGCCGAGGAAGGCCGCGAGCGCGACGAGGTGAACCGCGGGCGCGTAGATCCGCGCCGCCTGGTCGGCCCAGCGATCGTAGCGCGTCTTGCCGTGCTCGGCGGCGGCGATCATGCGCCCGATCTCGGCCAGCAGCGTCGCCTCGCCCGTGGCGGCGGCGCGCACGCGGAGCGGGCCCGAGAGGTTGAGCATGCCGGCATGCACCTCGGAGCCGGGCTCGACGGGCTCGGGCCGGCTCTCTCCGGTGACGAGCGAGCGGTCGAGGTCGCTTTCGCCCCACTCGACGCGCCCGTCGGCGGGCACGCGCTCGCCGGGCGCGACCTCGACGAGACAGCCGGGCGCGAGCTCGTCCGCCGGGACCGCGCGGCGCTGGCCGTCCGCGCCGACGACGGTGGCCGAGCGCGCCGAGAGCGCGGTCAGCTCGGCGGCGGAGGAGCGCGCGACGGCCCGCGTGCGATGGTCGAGATAGCGCCCGAGCAGCAGGAAGAAGACGAGGCTGATCCCGGCGTCGAAATAGGCGTGCTCGCCGCCGAGCGCGGTCTCGTAGAGCGAGGAAATCCCGGCGAGGCACACGGCGACCGAGATCGGGACATCCATGTTGAGACGCCCCGCGCCGAGCGCCCGCAGCGCCGAGCGGTAGAACGGCATCCCGGCGAACACCATCGCGGGCAGCGCGATCAGGCCGGAGACCCAGTGCATCAGGTCGCGCGTCGCCGCCTCGGCCCCCGACCAGACCGAGACCGAGAGCAGCATCACGTTCATCGCCGCGAAGCCCGCGACGCCGAGCCGGGCGAGGAGATCCCGCCCCTCGCTGTCGCGGTCGATCGCGGCCATGGCCTCGGCGTCGAAGGGTTTCGCGTCGAAGCCGAGACCCTCGAGAGCCGCGCGGATGCCCTCGGCGTCGGTCGCGGCGGGGTCGTAGACCGCGTGGACGCGGCGGAGCGAGAGGTTGACGCGGGCATGGGCGACGCCGGGGAGCGCCGCGAGCGCGCCTTCGATCCGTCGCACGCAGGCCGGGCAGTGGATGCCGGGCGCCAGCAGGTCGATCGCGCGCCGCCCGCCCTCGACCGCGCGCGACCAGCGCTCGGCGGCGGGGCGGGGCGGGGCGGCGGCGGCCGCGCC
>CAZWDE010000062.1:0-12730 GCA_964632555.1 uncultured Limibaculum sp. | reverse complement strand
CCCGCCCCCGCCCCCCGCGGGGGCGCCGCGCCCGGGGGGGGGGGGGGGGGCGGGGCGGCCCCCCCCCCCCGCCCCGCCGCCCGCGCCCCGGCGGCTCAGAGGGCCGCCTCGGCGGCCGCCCGGATCGCGGCGATGCGCGGCGCATAGGCCGCCGCCCCGCCGCCGCCCCGGAACACCGACGAGCCCGCCACCAGAACGTCCCCGCCCATCGCCGCGCAGTTCCCCGCGTTCGCCTCGGTCACGCCCCCGTCGATCTCGAGATGGATCGGCCGGCCCTCGACCAGCTCGCGCAGCCGGGCGATCTTCGGCAGCACCCCGTCGAGAAAGGCCTGCCCGCCGAAGCCCGGGTTCACCGTCATCACGCAGACCAGATCGACCAGGTCGAGCACCGGCTCGACCGCCTCGGCCGGCGTCGCGGGGTTGAGCGCCACGCCCGCGCGCGCGCCGAGCGCCCGGATCGCCTGCAGCGATCGGTGGAGATGCGGCCCCGCCTCGGCGTGCACCGTGATCAGGTCGGCGCCCGCCTCGCGGAACGCGGCGAGGTAGGGGTCGGCCGGCGCGATCATCAGGTGGACGTCCATCACCCCCCGGACATGCGGGCGGATCGCCGCGCAGACCGCCGGGCCGATCGAGAGGTTGGGCACGAAATGGCCGTCCATCACGTCGACATGGATCCAGTCCGCGCCGGCCGCCTCGGCGGCCCGGCACTCCTCGCCGAGGGCGGCGAAGTCGGCGGCGAGGATCGACGGCGCGACCCGGATGCGGCGGTCGAAGCTCGCCTCGTCCATCGCGCCGGACCCCGTCAGTCGCGGAGCGCGGCGCAGTCGGGGCAGGTGCCGGCGAGCTCGACCACCGGCGCCTCGATCGTGAAGCCGAGCGTCTCGGCCTCCGCGCGGATCGCGCCCGAGAGCGCGCCCGTCCGGCTCTCGGCCACCCGCTTGCAGTCCTGGCAGATCAGGAACACCGGCGCGTGCCCCTCGCCGGGGCTCGAGCAGGCGATGAAGGCGTTCAGCCGCTCGATCCGGTGAGCGAGGCCGTGCGTCACGAGAAAGTCGAGCGCGCGGTAGGCAACCGGCGGCTGCGGGCCCGCGCCCTCCACGGCGAGCCGGCGCAGCACGTCGTAGGCGCCGAGCGCGGTGTGCGCCTCGAGCAGGATCTCGAGCACGCGCTCGCGCAGCGCGGTCAGCCGCAGCCCGCGCTCGGCGCAGATCGCGCGGGCCTCCTCGAGCCGCGCGCGGCGGCAGGCCTCGTGGTCGTGCGCCGTGAATGCCTGGGAGGTCGGGTCCATCGCCTCGCTCGAGCCCGGAGAGGAGCCGGCCGCGGACCGGGGCCGGTTGCTCTTCGCGCAGTTACATTATAACGCGAAGCAGGCGAAAGAGTACCGTCCCGCCCCCGCCGCCGCAAGGGCGGCGCCGCACCGGGGCGGAGCGAACCGGAGGATCCCGACCGATGGCCATCCCGACCCGTCTGCTCGGCGCGCTCGCCGTGGCCCTCGCGCTGCTCGGCCGGGCGGCCGGCGCCGGGGCCGACGCCCCGCCCCCGCGGGTGGTGGCCGACATCGCGCCCGTGCATTCGCTGGTCGCGCGGCTGATGGCGGGCGTCGGCGCGCCGCAGCTGCTGCTGCCGCCCGGCGTCTCGCCCCACGCCCACGCGCTCCGCCCCTCCGAGGCGCGCGCCCTCGCGGGGGCCGATCTCGTCGTCTGGATCGGGCCCGCGCTGACGCCCTGGCTCGAGCCCGCGATCGACACCCTCGCCGGTGGGGCCGCGCGGCTCACCCTCGCCGAGGCGCCGGGGCTGCGCCGCCTGCCGGTGCCGGGGCGCGAGGCTTCCGGGCCGGTCGACCCGCATCTCTGGCTCGATCCCGCCAATGCGCGGGCCTGGCTCGGCCCGATCGCCGCCGCGCTCGCCGAGGCCGACCCGGCGCGGGCCGGGCGCTACGCCGCCAACGCCGCCGAGGCGGCCGGGGAGCTCGTCGCTCTCGAGGCGCGGGTGGCCGAGCGGGTCGCCCCGGTCCGGGACCGGCCGTTCCTCGTGCTGCACGACGCCTACCGCTATTTCGAGGCGCGGTTCGGGCTCGACGCGGTGGCCGCGGTCGCGGGATCGGAGGCGGTCGCGCCGGGCGCGGCGCGGCTCGTCGCGATCCGCCGCCGCCTCGCCGAGACGGGCGCGGAGTGCATCTTCGCCGAGCCGCAGCTCGGCGCCGGCGCGGCGGAGACGGTGGCCGAGGGCACCGGCGCGCGGCGCGCGACGCTCGACCCGATCGGCGCGACGCTCGACCCCGGCCCCGACCTCTACCCGCGGCTCATCGAGGGGATCGCCGAGAGCCTGGCCGACTGCCTCGGCGGCTGAGCCTCAGCCGATCAGGACGATGTGGAGCGCCACCGGTCCGTGCGCCCCGAGCTGCAGCGTCTGCCCGATATCGGCCGAGCGCGAGGGCCCCGTGACGAGGTTGACGGTCCGCGGGTCGAGGCCGGTGGCGCGCCAGCGCGCCCACATCTCCTCGAAGCCCGCGCAGATGTCGGCCAGGTCGAGCGCGACGAAATGCGTCTCGCCGAGGAAGGTGAGCGTCACCGGGTTCTCGGGGCCGGAGGCCAGGAGGAGCGTCCCGGTCTCCCCCGAGGAGAGCACGGCGCGCGACAGCGTGGCGGGCTCGACGAGGCGCCCGGGACCGCGGGAGACCTCGATCCCGCCCCAGTCCCGCTCGAAGAGCGGATCGTGGCCGCAGCGGATCGCCGCCGGCAGGTTCCGCGCGCGGAGCTCCTCGGCGAGCGCCCGCGGCAGATCCCCGGCCGAGGCGATCCGGCCGACCGTCGCATCCGCGGCCATCGCCTTCGCGACGAACTGTTCGACCCGGGCCGCGCCCTCGGCCCGCGCCGCCGCGGGGATCGGCGCGTCCTGCGCGCGGGCGGCGAGCCGGGCGGCCACGGCCGCGGCGTCGTCGCGCCCCGCGGTCGCGCGGCGGATGCGCCCGAGGATGCGCTCACGCGCGCTCACCGCGGGCCCGTCCACTGCGACTGGAACGTGCCGCCCTTTGGCGGGGCCGGGAAGTCGCGGTGCCGCGTCCAGCCGCGCCCGAGCGGCATCCAGCGGATGCGCGCGCCGCCCCAGGCCATCAGCTTGAGCCCGAAATTCGCGAGCCGCGACACCATGCCGTAGACGCCGGGCCGCGACGCCACCCAGCGCCACGCCCCGAGCCCGTAGCGCGCCGCGCCGGGCGTCAGCCCCTTCTCGAACTCCTTGGCGCGGTAGGCCCGCATCATCGCCGGCAGCGGGATCCGCATCGGGCAGACCGCCTCGCAGCGCCCGCAGAAGGTCGAGGCGTTGGGCAGGTGCCGCCCCTGCTCGACGCCGATCAGCGAGGGCGTCAGCACCGCCCCCATCGGCCCCGGATAGACCCAGCCATAGGCGTGGCCGCCCACCGCCTGGTAGACCGGGCAGTGGTTCATGCAGGCGCCGCAGCGGATGCAGCGCAGCATCTCCTCGAACTCGGAGCCGAGCATCCCCGTCCGCCCGTTGTCGAGCAGCACGACATGGTACTCCTCCGGGCCGTCCGGGTCGCCGGCGCGCCGCCCGCCCGAGGAGAACGTGGTGTAGACGGTGCTCTCCTGCCCGGTCGCCGAGCGCGCGAGCACGCGGAGGATCGTCGCGGCGTCCTCGAGCGTCGGCACGATCTTCTCGATCGAGGCCATCACGATGTGCACCCGCGGCAGCGACTGGGAGAGATCGCCGTTGCCCTCGTTCGTGACGATCACCGACTGGCCGGTCTCCGCGACCAGCATGTTGGCCCCGGTGATCCCGACCTCGGCGCGGAAATAGCGCTCGCGCAGCACGCCGCGCGCCTCGGCCAGCAGGTCGGGCAGCTCGGCGAGCGAGCGGCCCTCCGCGAGATGGGTGTGCTCGCGGCGGAACTCGGCCTCGACCTCGGGCACCGTCACGTGCACCGCGGGCGCGATGATGTGGGACGGCCCCTCGCCGCGGAGCTGGATGATGTATTCGCCGAGATCGGTCTCCTGCGGGTGGATGCCGGCGGCTTCGAGGCACGCGTTGATCCCGACCTCCTCCGAGATCATCGACTTGCCCTTGTTGACCTGCGTCGCGCCCGCCGCGCGGCAGATCCCGAGCACGATCTCGCGCGCCTCCTCGGCGGTCTCGGCCCAGTGGACGCGGCCGCCGGCCTCGGTCACGCGCGCCTCGTAGGCCTCGAGATAGTGGCCGAGATTGGCGAGCACGTGGTTCTTCAGGTCGCGCGCCGCGTCGCGGATCGCGTCGAACTCCGGCACGGCCGCGCGCGCGGCCGCCCGCTTGGTCACGAACCCGCCGGCGCCGCCCTTCATCGCGGACTGGAGGTTGCGGTCGGCGAGCGCGCGGCGCGCGTTCTCGGTGAAGTTGGGCGTGGTGGGCTGGTGGACGGTCATCGGCTCACTCGGCCTCCCCGATCGGTGGCGTGTCGGTCATGCCCGCGAGCACCTCGACGACGTGGCGCGCGGCGACGGGCCGGCCCTCGCGGCTGAGCTTGCCGGCCATGTTCATCAGGCAGCCGAGATCGCCGGCGAGCAGGAGCCCGGCGCCGGTCCGGCCGATATCGGCCGCCTTGTTCTCGACCATCTTGTTGGAGATGTCGGGATATTTCACGCAGAAGGTGCCGCCGAAGCCGCAGCAGACCTCGGGCTCCTGCATCTCCGCGAGCTCGAGCCCCCCGACGGTGGCGAGCAGCCGGCGCGGCTGGTCCTTGATGCCGAGCGAGCGGAGCCCCGAGCAGCTGTCGTGATAGGTCGCGCGGGCCTCGAGCCGGGCCGCGACCCGCTCCATCCCCATCACGTCGGTCAGGAACGAGACGATCTCGTGCGTGCGCGCCGCGAGGTCGCGCGCCGCCGGCTCGTCCGCGGTGCCCTTCAGGATCTCGGGATAGTCCTTCACCACGGTCGCCGCGCAGGAGCCCGACGGGACGACCACGTGCTCGAACCCCGCCATCGCGCGGATCATCGCGCGCGCCTGATCGGCCGCGCCCGCGCGGTCGCCCGAGTTCCAGTTGGGCTGGCCGCAGCAGGTCTGGCGCGGCACGTGAACGGCGCAGCCCGCCGCCTCGAGCAGCCGGACGGAGGCGAAGCCGACGCTCGGCCGGATCATGTCGACGAGGCAGGTGACGAGCAACGCCACGCGCGGCCCCTCGGCAGGCGTCGTCCCGGCGCTGGCGGTGTCGGTCATGCGCGGTCCTCCTCCGGTAGGGGCTAGCGCGCGCCGGCCCTCCGTCCAAGGCCCGGAGGCCAATCGCCGCAGGCGACCAGGGTCGGGACGCCCGGCCGATCTTGGCAACACGGCGCGCGTCGGCTATCCACCGCGCTTCCGCGGCGCTTACACCCCTGGAGGATCGCCGCGGCGGCGGGGGATGGGCCCCCGCGCAATCCGAGGAGACACGGCATGGCCGAGATCAGCGTTCTCGAGGTCGAGCCGCGGACTGGCGTGGGCAAAGGGGCTGCCCGCCAGGCGCGGAGGGACCACTACGTTCCGGGCGTCGTCTATGGCGGCGGCAAGCCGCCCGAGACCATCAACGTCAAGTACAACACGCTCCTCAAGGAGCTGAAGGCGGGCAAGTTCCTCGCCAAGCTGATCTCGCTCAAGATCGGCGACACCGAGCAGAAGGTGATCTGCCGCGCCGTGCAGCGCGACATCCGCCGCGACCTGCCGACCCATGTCGACTTCCTGCGGCTCTCCGAGCGGTCGCGAATCAACCTCTACATCCCGGTCGAGTTCCTCAACCGCGAGGACTGCACGGGGCTGAAGCGCGGCGGGATCCTCACGGTCGTGCGCCCCGAGGTGGAGCTCAAGGTGACCGCCGGGAACATCCCCGACAAGCTCACCGTCGATCTCAAGGGGCGGAAGCTCGGCGACACCATCAAGATCTCCGACGTGCCGCTGCCCGAGGGCACGCGCCCGATGATCACCGACCGCGACTTCGTGATCGCCAACATCGAGGCGCCGAAGGGCCTCGTCGGCGGGGACGAGGACGAGGAGGAGACCCCGGCCGAGAGCGAGTGATCGCCGGCGCCCCGCTTCCCCTCGCCAGACGTTTCGTCTAAAGACCGACGGGGCGGCGGGGACGCGGCCGCCGAAGCTCCGGGGGAACGATCATGGTGAGATTCGCGCTTTCGGCGGTCGCGCTCGCGGCCGCCGTCGCGACGGCGGCGGCGGCGGCGGAGCCGCGCACCGCGTGGCAGGTGTCGCTCTGGGGGAAGCCGCGGGCCTTCACCGAGCATGTCCGCAAGCTCGCCGAGATCGTCGCCTTCCGCAGCGGCGGGCGGTTCACCATCGCGCTCCGCTACGATCTCTCGCCGAGCCGGCAGAACCTCGACGGGATCGCCGCCGGGCGCTTCGAGATGGCGCAGTTCTGCGCCGGCTACCACCCGGAGAAGAACCGCGCGATCACCGTGATGGAGCTGCCCTTCCTCGGCATCGAGACGCTGGAGGAGGAGCTGGCCGTCAGCCGCGTGGTCTACGAGCATCCCGAGACGGTGGCCGAGATGGCGCAGTGGAACGCGAAGCTGCTGATGCCCACGCCGCTGCCGCAGTACAACCTCGTCGGCGTCGGCGCAGCCCCCCGCGCGGCGGACTGGTTCGCCGGCAAGCGCATCCGCGCGACCGGCGGCATCGGCCGGGCGTTCCGCGCGCTGGGGGCCGAGCCCGAATCGCTGACGGCGACCGAGACCTACGGCGCGCTCGCCGCGGCCGAGCTCGACGCGGTGGCCTTCGCCCAGCACGCGCATTTCTCCTTCGACACGATCTCGCTCGCCGAGTGGTGGACGACCAACCTCAACCCCGGCAGCGTGAACTGCCCCGTGGTGGTCAACAGCGACGCCTACGCCGCGCTGCCCGAGGCGCACCGGGCGATCCTCGACGCGGCCGTCGAGCCGGCGCTCGAGCACTACCTGCTGAACTACGCCGACCTCATCGGGAAGTGGAACGTGGTGCTCGAGACCTTCGAGGTGCCCACGGTCACGCTCGACCGGGACACCCTCGCCGCGCTCCGCGAGGCCGCGGCGGGCGAGGCCCGCGCGGGCTGGCTCGCCGACATGGAGGCCGCGGGGCTGCCGGGCGAGGAGCTGCTCGCGCTGGTCGAATCGAGCCTCGCCGCGGTCCGGCAGGGCGCCCTCGCCAACTGACCGCACGCGCGACGGCTTGGCCGGCCGCCGCGTCTCCGCTACCACCGCGCGCAGGGGCCGCACGGGGCCCCGCGGGGGCGTCGGCATGGCGGATGTTCGCGACGACGGGCCGATCAGCGCGCACATGCCCTCGGAGGCCGAGGCCGAGGCGTGGCTCGCGCGTCTCGACCGCGACCGCCCCGATCTCACCCGCGCGCCGACGCGCGACGGCGCCTACCGGGGGTGGGACATCGTCAAGCCGCGGCTCCGCCTGCCGATGCTGCGGCTCGCGCTCGCCATCCATCGCCACGCCCACGGCCGCCTGCCCTGCCTCGCGCCGCTCACCCACGCGGCCGACGGCTATTTCGCAATGAAGTTCTGGGGCTTCGTGCCCATGCCGCCCAACCCGGCCGACAAGATCGAGACCGCGCGCTTCGTTCCCCCGCATCTGGCCGACGCGGTCGCGCTGCCCGAGCGCCCCTGGGCCGGCGCCGGCACCGCCCTGCCGCCCGACGACGCGATCCGTCCCGGCCCCTACATCCTGAAGCGCGCGCTCGGCAGCCGGCAGGCGCTGAAGCTCGACTGGCCGCCGGGCCCGGCGATGCGCGTGCGCGCCGAGCGCACCCTCGCCGCCTGGGCCGCCGCCCTGCCCTATGGCGTGACCTGGGGCGAATGGTGGTATGGCGCGGGGCCGCCGCGCGCGCTCCTCGAGCGCGACATCACGGACGCGATCCGGGGCCAGCCGGAATGGCGGATCTATGTGCGCCGCGGCGAGGTCTGCTTCATCAACGCGCTCTGGCGCGACAACCCGGACAACCCGAGGGACAACATGCAGATGATGCTGGACGGCGCGCTGCGCCCGACCGGCGGCCTGCCGCGGGGAAAGCGCCCGGCGCCCTTTCCGGTGCCGCCGAAGACGGCGCGCTGGGCCGAGATCGCCGCCGAGATCGGCCGGCCCTTCGATCTCGTGCGGGTGGACTTCCTCGACGACGGCGGCGCGCGGCCGATCCTCGGCGAGCTCAGCCTCTGCGACGTCAACGGCCGACGCGCCTACGAGCCCGCATGGCTCGACCGCGTGGTGGCCGAGCGGCTCTTCGGATGACTGTGCGCGCCGCGCGCGCGTGATAGGGTCGCCGCCGCCGCGCCGGCTCGGGCGCGCGGCGCCGGCAGCAACGACGGTCGGAGAAGCCATGGAGGCCGAAGGGATGGAGAAGCCGGAGCGCCGGGACGACGCCGGCCACGGCGTCGCCCTTCCCGCGGCGGACGCCGAGGCGTGGCTGCGCGGCCTCGACCTCGCCCGGCCCGACATCACCCGCGCGCCGAAGCGGCCCGGCTATCTGAGGGGCTGGGACATCCTGCGCCCCGAGCACAAGATGCCGATCCTGCGCACCGCTCTCGGGCTCTACCGGATGGAGTTCGGCCGGCTGCCCGAGCTCAAGCCGGTGCGCTCGCCGACCGACGGGTTCTTCGCGATGAAGTTCTTCGGGTTCATCCCCGCGCCCAACCCGGCCGACAAGCTGCGCACCCACAGCTACGTGCCGGCGGCGCTCCGAGACGAGGTGATCGTCCCGCGGCGGCCCTGGGTGGACGACGCGCCGGTGCTGCCCGAGGAGACCGGCGTGCCGCGCGGAAGCTACTACCTGAAGCGCGCGCTCGGCTCGCGTCACCAGGCGAGGCTGGTCTGGCCGCCGAGCGACGAGAGCCGCGCCGAGCTCGAGCGCATGATGGAGGGCTGGACGAAGACCCCCTATGGCGTGACATGGGGCGAGTGGTGGTACGCGCTCGGCGCCCAGCGCTTCTTCCTCGAGGAGGACCTCGGGCCGCGGATCGCCGGCCATCCGGAATGGCGCATCTACGTGCGCCGCGGCGAGCCCTGCTTCGCGACGCTGATCTGGTACGACAACCCGGCCGACCGGACCGACAACGCGCAGCTGATGATCGACGCCGAGCTGAGGCCGACCGGCGCGCACACCGTCGGCCGGCGGGTCGCGGACCGGCCGGTGCCCGCCAAGGCGCGCCGCTGGTTGGAGATCGCGGCGGCAATGGGCGAGAAGTTCGACGTCGTGCGGGTCGACTTCATGGATGCGGGCGATGAGCGCCCGGTGATCAGCGAGCTGACCCTCTGCGACTACAACGCCCGGCGCCGCTTTGCGCCGGCCGCGTTCGACGCCTGGGCGGCGTCGCGGCTCTTCGGCTGAGGACGGCCCGGCGGCGCGATGGCGGAACGGTTTCCGAAGATCGACCGGGCGATGACCGCGGCGGCCGGGCGGCGGTGGCTCGAGCGGTTCTGCCGCGAGCAGCCGGTCCTCGTCGCCGAGCCGGTCCGGCCCGGCCATCGCCGCGGCGTCGGGTGCTACCGGCCCGAGGATCTCCCCTTCGTCGTCGGCATGGGCATCGCGACCTTCCGCGGGGCGCACGGGCGGCCCCCCGATCCGGGCCTCGCCCGCATGGCCGACCGGTTCTTCGCCCTCAAGTTCTTCCAGCAGCTGCCCGAGCCGAACCCGGCCGACAAGCTGAACGCCGGGCTCTACCTCGCGGGCGGCGCCGAGGGGGAGGCGCGGGTGCTGGCGCGGCCGTGGGTCTCGGACCGGCCGGAGCTCCCGCCCGACGCGGCCGTGCCGCCGGGGCGCTACTATCTGAAGCTCGCGCTCGGCAACGCCACCAACGAGCGCGTCGTCTGGCCCCCCTCGGCCGAGGAGCGCGCGCGCCTCGAGGCGCTCGCCGCGTCGTGGTTCCGGTGGCGCTACGGCGTGATCTGGGGCGAGTGGTGGTACGGCATCGGGCCGCAGCGCCTCTTCCTCGAGGAGGACATCACCGAGGCGCGGGCCGGCAAGCCCGAGTTCAAGTTCTTCGTGCGCGACGGGCGCGTCGCCGCGATCCGGGCGATCCGCCACGAGGACTTCAAGCTCAAGAACCACCGCGAGTGCTTCTGGGATGCCGCGTGGCGCCGCCTCGAGGGCCGGACGGTGGGCTACGGGCCGCTCGAGGCCGAGCCGCCCGCCGCGGCCGAGCGCATGGTCCGCGCCGCCGAGCACATCGGCCGGCGCTTCGATCTGATCCGGGTCGACTTCATGGACGACGGCGGCGAGCGGCCGATCCTCAACGAGATCACGGTCGGGGACCAGAACGCGCGGCGCCGGGTCGAGCCCGAGGCGCTCGAGCGGATCCTCAACGACGCGCTCTTCGGCTGAGCCGGGCGGCTCGCTGGACGACGCCCCCGGCCGCCGCTATAGGGGGCGCATGGTCGCGATCCGCTCCAGCCTTCGAATTGCCCGCCCGGCCGCCGTCACCCGCTGACCGAGGCCGGGCCCTCCGCACGACCGACCGAGACACCCACGGAGGCGCGAGATGAGCGACGCGACCGACAGCCAGACCGACCAGCCCGCGGCCGACTACCGCGCGACGCTGTTCCTGCCCGAGACCGACTTCCCGATGCGCGCGGGCCTGCCGAAGCGCGAGCCCGAGTGGCTCGCCCGATGGGAGCGCCTCGCCGTCTACCGCCGGCTCCGCGCGACGGCCGCGGGGCGCACGCCCTTCGCGCTCCACGACGGGCCGCCCTATGCCAACGGTCACCTGCATATCGGCCACGCGCTCAACAAGATCCTGAAGGACTTCGTCGTCCGCTCGGCGCAGATGCGCGGGTTCGACAGCCGCTACGTGCCGGGCTGGGACTGCCACGGCCTGCCGATCGAGTGGAGGATCGAGGAGGCCTACCGCAAGAAGGGCAAGTCGAAGGACGCGGTGCCGGTCAACGAGCTGCGCGCCGAGTGCCGCCGCTTCGCCGAGGGCTGGATCGACGTGCAGCGCGACGAGTTCAAGCGCATGGGCGTCACCGGGGACTGGGAGAGCCCCTATCTCACCATGTCCTTCGAGGCCGAGGCGGTGATCGCCGAGGAGTTCCACAAGTTCGTGATGAACGGCTCGGTCTATCAGGGCTTCAAGCCCGTGATGTGGTCGCCGATGGAGAAGACCGCGCTCGCCGAGGCCGAGGTCGAGTATCACGACCGGCAGGTCGACACGATCTACGTCAAGTTCCCGATTGCCGAGGCGCCCGGGCACCAGTCCCAGCACCACGCGGGCGGCGAGCTCGAGGTCAACTGGAACCGCGTCTACGACGGTCACGCCGGCGCGGACGGCCTTGCCGGCGCGAGCGTGGTGATCTGGACGACGACGCCCTGGACGATCCCGTCGAACCGCGGCATCGCCTACGGGGAGGACATCTCCTACGGGCTCTACGAGGTGACCGACGCGCCCGAGGGCAACTGGGTGCGCACCGGCGAGCGGCTGATCATGGCCGACGCGCTCGCGGGCGAGATCCTCGGCCGCGCCCGTCTGGAGCCGCCTCAGTACACCCGCCTGCGCGACGTCCACCCGCAGGAGCTCGACGGCGTCGCCTGCGCGCATCCGCTGCGCGAGGCCGATCCCTTCTGGGCCTACGACGTGCCGGTGATGGCCGCCGATTTCGTGACGGACGACACCGGCTCGGGCTTCGTCCACTGCGCGCCCTCCCATGGCGAGGACGACTACGAGCTGTTCCGCCGGAAGGGCCTGCTCGACCGGATCACCCACAACGTGACCGAGGAGGGCGGCTTCGCCCCGCATGTGCCGGTCTTCCACGGGCATTTCATCCTCGACCGCAAGGGCGGCGAGGGCACGGCCAACACGGCGGTGATCGAGACGCTGAAGGAGGTCGGCGCGCTCGCCGCCACCCGCCGCCAGACGATCTCGGACGCCCATTCCTGGCGCTCGAAGGCGCCCGTCATCCGCCTCAACCGCCCGCAATGGTTCGTGGCGATCGACCGCCCACTCGAGGACGGCATGGGCGAGCACGGGGCCACGATCCGCGAGCGGGCGCTGGCCTCGATCGAGCGCCTCGTCGACTGGACGCCGACATCGGGCCGGAACCGGCTGCGCTCGATGATCGAGACCCGGCCCGACTGGGTGCTCTCGCGCCAGCGCGCCTGGGGCGTGCCGCTCGCCTGCTTCTGCCGGACGGTTGACGGCCGGGTCGAGATCCTGCGCGACGAGGCGGTCAACGCGCGCATCGTCGAGGCCTTCCGCGCCGAGGGCGCCGACGCGTGGTTCGCGGAGGGCGCCAAGGCGCGCTTCCTCGCGGGCCGCACCGACGCGGACGCGTGGGAGCAGGTGACGGACATCCTCGACGTGTGGTTCGATTCCGGGAGCACCCACGCCTTCGTGCTGCGCGACCGGGCCGACGGCGTCTGGCCGGCCGATGTCTATCTCGAGGGCACCGACCAGCACCGCGGCTGGTTCCACTCCTCGCTCCTGCAGGGCTGCGGCACCCGCGGACGCGCGCCCTACAAGGCGGTCGTCACCCACGGCTTCACGCTCGACGAGCAGGGCCAGAAGATGTCGAAGTCGCTCGGCAACACGATCGGGCCCGAGGAGATCATCAAGCAGTACGGTGCGGACATCCTGCGCCTGTGGGTCGCGCAGGCCGATTTCACCGCCGACCAGCGCATCGGCCCGGAGATCCTCAAGCGCACCGCCGACAGCTACCGGCGGCTGCGCAACACGCTGCGGTTCCTGCTGGCGGCGCTGGAGGACCTCGCCGCCGCCGAGCGCGTGGAGCC
>CAZWDE010000061.1:0-12944 GCA_964632555.1 uncultured Limibaculum sp. | reverse complement strand
TGGACCTGATCTACGAGGGCGGCATCGCCAACATGAACTACTCGATCTCCAACACGGCCGAGTTCGGCGAGTATGTCTCGGGCCCCCGCGTGCTGCCCTATGACGAGACCAAGGCGCGGATGAAGGCGATCCTCGACGACATCCAGCAGGGGCGGTTCGTGCGCGACTGGATGACCGAGTGCCGCGCCGGCCAGCCCTCCTTCAAGGCGATCCGGCGCAACAACGACGCGCACCAGATCGAGGCGGTCGGCGAGAAGCTCCGCGCCATGATGCCGTGGATCAAGGCCAACGCCCTCGTCGACAAGGCCAAGAACTGAGCCTCACCCGGAGCGCCCCAAGGCATCGAGCCGGCGCTCGATTTCGGCAAGGCGTGTATCGCGGTGCGCGTTCGTCGGGCACGGCGGCGCGGTTGCGCTGCGCCCGTCCGAATGTGATATTTTGGGTGCAATTCTGCGACAGACCGGTTTGACCAGAGCGAGGAGCTTCCCATGACACTTCCGTCCCGCGGCCAATGGCAGAAATTCCGCGACACCCACAAGGACAGCCCGGGCAAGGGAGCCGTGGCCTCCGTCAACATCGGCAAGACGCTCGACGAGGTTCAGAAGTTCTCGGGTGACAAGAATTTCAAGAAAGTGGCGGCCGGATACCAGAAGACGGTCAAGTCGTTCAAGCTCTATCACAGCAAGGTTCAGAAAAAGCACCCGAGCTTCGCCGCCGATTTCAAGAAGCAGTACATCGACGAAGCCGAGTCGAGCCTGAAATCGGCGCAGGCGATCGCAAGTCCGGCGAAGGCGCTCAAGGAGAACATCACGAAGATCGCGTCGCTCGTGGGCGCCATGAACCCGTCCTCGAGCCACGCCGACTACGACAAGCTGCACACGTCGGATCCGGTGCGGCTGATCGCGATGAACCTCGGGATGATCGTGAAGAACGACGCCAAGAAGAGTGCCGCGGTGACGCCGATCCTGAACGCATGGAAAGCCAGCATGAACCAGATCCTGCCCGCGAAGGTGGCCGACACGCCGGACGCGATCGGCAAGGCCGTCGTCACGTTGCGGAAGGCGGTGCAGAAGCTCGCGGGCGACTGCAAGGCGGCCGGCGTGATCTGAGCGTCGCGGCGCCGGGGCCGCGCCCGGCCGGGGCTCGACGGTCGCCGCCCGCCGCGACCGGCCCGGCGAGCGGGCCCGCGGATCAGGATCCGCGGCCCTGTCTCGTTCCTCGTCCCTGGCTCACTCTGGTATAGCGGCGCGGAGCCGGGCGGGACACGGGGGGCGGGCGATGCGGCGGGGCTGGATGCTGCTCCTGGGGTTCGTGGTGGTGGCCTATGTCACCGCCGACTACGTCCTCTCGACCCTCACGCTGCGCGACTACGTGACCCGGCCGCCCACGGGCTTCGTCCGAGAGGCGGCGGGTCCGGGCGGCGAGCCGGTGACCGAGACGCTGCGGATCGCGGTCGAGGACGACTTCTTCGGCGCGCAGGCCGAGGGCACGGTGCGGCCCGCCGGCGGCGCGGCGCTGCTGCTCGGCCATCGCCACGACTTCCGCACGCGCTCGGGGGATCTCGTCGCCTGCCGCCACATCCATCGCTGGATGTGGTGCGAGGACGGCTGGGTGCCGGTCCGCGCCGGCGACCCCGAATGAGCGGGAGCGCCGCGCGGCGCCCCCGGGAGCCCGCTCAGAGCTCGTGGTCCCAGCGCGCCTTGACGAAGCGGTAGCCCTCGCCCGCGCGCTCGACATGGCCGATCGAGGGGAAGTCGACATGGCTGCCGGCGATCGCCAGCCGGTCGGACGCCACCCGGTCGAGAATCCGGGCGCGCGTCTCCGCCGCCTGCGCCTCGTCGACGTCGAACGGGATCGTGAGCGCGGGCCGGGCGAACTGCACCGGGCCGATATGCACGAGGTCGGCCCAGAGAAGCAGCGCTTCGCCGCCCGAGGCGAGCATCAGCCCCGTGTGCCCCGGCGTGTGGCCCGGCAGGTGCATCGCGGTGACGCCGGGCGCGATCTCGGCCCCGTCGGCGATCAGCGTCGTGCGCCCGCCATAGGCGGCGAACGCGTCGCGGGCGATCCGGACGAAGGAGAGGGTTTGCTCGTCGGCGCCCGCGAAATTGCCGTCGTCGGCCCAGAAGGCGGGCTCGGCCTCGTGCATCACGAGCTCGGCGTTCGCAAAGGTGGCGGCGCCGTCCTGCTGGTGGAGGCCGACATGGTCCGGGTGCCCGTGGGTCGTGAAGAGCGTGTCGACCGAGGCGGGGTCGATCCCCGCGGCCGCGACGGCGCGGCCGAGCTGGCCCGCCGTGGGCCCGAAGGCCCCGGCCGCGCCGCCGTCGACCATGATGCGCCGGTCGCCGGTCTCGACGAGATAGGCGTTGATCGAGGTGGCCACGGCCGGCCCGTCGAGAAAGGCCTCGGCGAGCAGGCGCGCGTTGGTCTCGGCATCGGCGCCCGTGAGCATGGCCGGGTCGAGGTCGATATGGCCGTCGAGCAGCGCGGTCAGCGTGATGTCGCCGACACCGCGGCGGTAGACGCCCGCGACCTGCGTGGCGGCGCCGGCGCCGGTGGCGAACAGGGTGAGGGTGGCCGAGGCACCGGCGATCACGGTGCGGCGGCTGAGGTCGGTCATCGGTCGGTCTCCAAGGATTGCGGCGCGCCGCACATTAGGGGCGCTCCGCAACCGATTGATGACGCCGCCCGCCTAGTCGACCGCCAGCCGGCGGTAGAGATGCCAGGAGGCGTGGCCGAGCAGCGGCAGCACCACCACCAGCCCGAGGAAGGCCGGCAACGAGGCGGCGGCGAGCGCCGCCCCGATCAGCCCGCCCCAGGCGAACATCACGACCGGCGAGGCGATCACCGCCTTGAAGGAGAGCACCATCGCCGTGATGAAGTCCGCGTCGCGGTCGAGCAGGAACGGGAAGGCCAGCACCGAGAGGCAGAACGCGACGCCCGCGAAGAACGCGCCGAAGAGATGGCCGACGATCAGGAACGAGATGCCGTGCGAGGTCGTCAGCAGCTGGCCGGAGAGCTCCCAGAAGCGGTCGGTGCTCGCCGAGAAGTGGATCGCGTAGAGCATGACGCCGACCCGGCTCCAGACCGCGAGCCAGAACATCAGGATGAAGCCGTGATAGAGGATCTGCTTGCGCGCCGTGCGGGCGATCATCGAGGGCAGTTCGCCCCAGCCGAGCCGCTCGCCCGCCTCGCGCCGCCGGCTGATCTCGTAGAGGATCACGGCGACGAAGGGCCCGATCAGCGCGAAGCCGGCCACCACCGGGAAGGAGAGCCCGCGCCATTCCCGGAGGTCGAGCACCCAGAGGAGGAGCCATCCCCCCGCCGCGTAGAGGAAGCCGACCGCGAGGCCCATCGCGGGCTCGGCGCGGAAGTCCGCCCAGCCGGCGGCGAGCGCGGCCTTGAGGTCGGCCCATGTGGCGGCGCGCACCTCGGGCACGCCGTCGGCCTTGCGCCACGGCCCGCGGCCCTGCGGCAGATCGGTCGTCTCGGCCATCGCGTCTCCCGGCATCTCCCCCGCGGACCTCTGCGGGTCCCGCGACGCGAGCCTTCCCGCGCCGACCGCCGCGCGCCTTGATCGAGCGCAAGGCGCGGGCGGCGCCGAGGGGCGATCCGGGCGCGGCGAACTGCCCGCTTTTCGCGCAGGCGTCCCGGCGCAACATGAGAGGTCCCTGCGGATGGAGAGCGCCATGGAGACAGAGACGGCCGGTGTTGTCACGAGGACGCGCCTGCGCGGCGTGGCGCCCATCGTGCCCGTCCGCCGCGTCGACCGCGCGGTCGACTTCTACGTGGGCGTGCTGGGCTTTCGCCTCGCCGACCGCAACGCCGAGATGACCTTCGCCCATGTGGTGCGCGACGGCGCGGGGCTGCTGCTGCTCGATCTCGCCGACGCCAAGGCGCTGCGCGCGACCGCGGACTATCTCTCCGCCTATGTGTGGGTCGAGGACGTCGGCGCGCTCTGGGCCGAACTGCGCCCCCGGCTCGAGCGGCTCGGGCCCAACCGCGTCCAGCCGATCTTCGAGAAGCCGGACGGGCGGCGCGAGTTCCACGTGCGCGACCCGGACGGCTGCCTGCTGTTCTTCGGCGAGGCGATCGACCGCTGACGCGCCCTCGCGAACCCGTCAGTTGACAGCCACGACCGCCGGCCTGTCTTCTCGCGCAGGACTGGAGGTGGCATGACCCGTGCGACGACCGGCGCCGTCGCGGCGCCCAAGACGTTTTCCGACCCCGACTGGACGGCCAAGGGCGAGCCCCGCGCCAAGGTGGCGCTCGAGCGGCTCGACACGCTCTGGTTCAACACCGGCACGCTCTGCAACATCGAGTGCCGCAACTGCTACATCCTGTCGAGCCCGACCAACGACGCGCTGGTCTACCTGACGGTCGACGACGTGCGGCCCTATCTCGACGAGATCGCGGCCCTCGGCTGGGCGACGCGCGAGATCGGCTTCACCGGCGGCGAGCCCTTCATGAACCCCGACATGGCGGCGATCGCCCGGCTCGCGCTCGGGCGCGGCTTCGAGGTGCTGATCCTGACCAACGCGATGCGGCCGATGATGCGGCCGAAGGTGCAGGCGGATCTCGCAGCCCTGATCGACGAGTTCGGCTCCCGCCTGACCATCCGCGTGTCGCTCGACCACCACGACCCGGCCAAGCACGACGCCGAGCGGGGGGAGGGCGGCTTCGCCGCGAGCCTCGAGGGGATGCGCTGGCTCAGCGACCGCGGCGCGCGCATGACGGTGGCGGCCCGCACGCTCTGGGGCGAGAGCGAGGCGGCGACGCGCGCGGGCTTCGCGGCGCTTTTCGCGCGCGAGGGCTTCGCGATCGACGCGGAGGACCCGGGCGCGCTCGTGCTGTTCCCCGAGATGGACGAGCGCGCGGAGGTGCCCGAGATCACGACCGCCTGCTGGGGCATCCTCGGCAAGAGCCCGTCCTCGGTGATGTGCTCCAGCGCGCGGATGGTCGTGCGCCGCCGCGGCGCCGCGCACCCGGTGGTGCTCGCCTGCACGCTGCTGGCCTATTCCGAGGCGTTCGAGCTCGGCCGCACGCTGGCCGAGGCGGACCGCCCGGTCGCCCTCAACCATCCCCATTGCGCCAAGTTCTGCGTGCTCGGCGGGGCGCGCTGCTCGGCCTGACCCCGGGCCCGCCCCCGGGCCGCCGGGCCGACAGAAAAAAGGCGCCGGAGGCGCCATGACCCGCTCTGCGGGAGTGGAGCGTTGCCCGGCCCGTGGGGTGCGAGTCCGCCTGGAGGGTGCGGACGGGCCGGCCTCTGCCTTCTGTCGTTGTCGCCCCCCGGGGGCAGGGGGGCGGTGTCTGTGGCCGCTCCGGGTCGTCCCGCCGCCCGCCCGCGATCCCGCAAGTCGTCACGGTCGGCGGACAGCGGCGAATAGCGCGATCATACGGCGAAGCGGTGCGGGCTCCAACCGGAATTTGGAAAGATCAACAACTGGTTGAGTTGCGGGGCGATGCGCCGCGCGATTTACATCCCACGATTGCAGCACGGCGCGGGCGGCGATCAGTGCCGGCGGTCGACCACGAACCGGGCGGCCTGCACGAGCCGCGCCGCCCGGGCGCCGAAGGGCGCGAGATGCGCCGCGGCCTCGGCGACGAGCGCGTCGGCCCGCGAGCGCGCCCCCTCGATGCCGAGGATGTCGACGAAGGTCGCCTTGCCCGCGCCGGCGTCCTTGCCCACCCGCTTGCCCGTCTCGGCCTCCGTGCCGGTGACGTCGAGCAGATCGTCGGCGATCTGGAACGCCTCGCCGAGCGCGCGCGCATAGGCGCGGATGCGGCCGACCTCGGCCTCGCTCGCCCGTCCGAGGAGCGCGCCCATCTCGGCCGCGACCTCGATCAGCGCCCCGGTCTTCAGCGCCTGCAGCCGCTTGACGCCGGCCCCGTCGAGCGGCTCGCCCGCCCCCTCGGCGCCGAGATCGAGCGCCTGCCCGCCGACCATCCCCTCGGCCCCCGCGGCGCGCGCGAGGCGCAGGCAGAGCCGGGCGCGCACCGCGCCGTCCGCGTGCGTCGCCGGATCGGCCAGGATCTCGAAGGCGAGCGCCTGCAGCGCGTCGCCGCACAGCACCGCCGTCGCCTCGTCCCAGGCCTTGTGCACCGTCGGCCGGCCCCGGCGCATGTCGTCGTCGTCCATGCAGGGCAGGTCGTCGTGCACGAGGCTGTAGGCGTGCAGGCATTCGAGCGCGGCCGCCGCGCGGGCTGCGCCGGAGCGGGCCGCGCCGCACACCTCGCCGGTCTCGATGGCGAGGAAGGCGCGAAGCCGCTTGCCGCCCCCGAGGGTGGCGTAGCGCATCGCGGCGCGCAACTCCGCCTCGCCCGGCCCGCCGCCCTCGAGCGGGAGAAGCGCGGCGAGCACCCGCTCGACCTCCGCCGCGTGAGCGCCGAGAGCCGCGGCGAACTCGGCCCGCGTGACCTCGGTTCCCGTCTCCGCCTCTCCCATCGTCGGCACCCCTCGTTCCCCGGCCGATCTCGCCCGAGACCGCCCGGGGCCTCAGTTGGTCGGCTCTTCGTCGAAAATGTCCGGCAGCGTCGCGTCCGCTGCGTCATCCCCCAGAATAAGCGCATCGCGGCGCTGGAGATAGACGGTGCGCAGGCTGACGTAGCTGTTCTCGCTTTCGTAGAGGAGGTCGTCGATCAGGTCGGCGTTCACCGCGCGCTCGTGCACGATCTCGGTCGCGTTGAGCGCCGGGTTGAAGAAGTTGAAGACATCGGCGTTGGTGAAGCCCGTATAGGTCAGCGGATTGGTCGCCGTGTCGCCGACGAAGCCGCCGACGCCGCGCGTCGTGGTCGGCCCGAGCAGCGGCAGCACCAGATAGGCGCCCTCGCCGACGCCGTACTTGCCGAGCGTCACGCCGAAATCGGTGTCCTCCTTGGGCAGGCCGAACTCGGTCGCCGGGTCGAGCAGGCCGCCGCCGCCGAGCACCGTGTTGATCGTGAACCGCCCGAGGGCGACGCCGGCGGGTTCGAGCTCGCCCTGAAACAGGTAGTTGGCGAAGTCGTTGATGGTGTCGAGGTGATTGAAGGCGTTGCCGAGCAGCACCTGCACGATCTCGGGCGCGATGAAGTCGTAGCCCTGCGAGATCGGCCGCAGCACGTAGCGGTCCGCGCCCACGTTGAAGTCGTGGATCGCCTCGTTGGTCTCGCGATAGGGGTCGCGCTCCTCGAAGCTCGCGCCCGGCCCCGGGCTGCCGCAGGCGGCGAGCGCGACGAGGGGAAGCGCCGCGAGGCGCAGGGGCGGGCGGGGATGGCGCATGGGACTGCTCCGGCTTGGGGCGGCGGCGCCGCGAATTGTGATCGGTCGGCTGCCCGCGCCGCTCGGCACTGGCGTTCGTGGCGGGTTGCACCGTAGACTCACCGCGTGGGGGTCACAAGCGCCTCTCCGGCTATCGTGCGAGATGTGACCGGCGGAACGCGCCGGCGGGGGACCGAGAGCATGCAGGCGGGCGACAGGGCGGGACCCGCGGCGCGGATCGCGGGTGCCTATATCGGGGTCGTTGCGGCCTTCCCGCGGCTGGCGCTCGCGGCGCTCGCGCTGCTTCTCGCCCTGGCCGGCCTCGGGGCGAGCCACATCGCGATCGACACCGATTCGAGCCGGATGCTCGCGCCCGACCTGCCGTTTCAGGAGCGCGCGCAGGCGATCAACGCCGCCTTCCCGCAGCTCAAGAACCAGATCGTGATCGCCATCCGCGCCGACCGCGCCGACCCGGCCGACCTCGCGGCCGCGCAGATCGCCGGAGCGCTCGCCGGCGATCCCTCGGTCTCGGAGGTGTTCGCCCCGGCGGCCGACCCCTTCTTCGAGCGCCACGGCCTGCTCTATCTCGAGACCGACGCCCTCGAGGACCGGCTCACGCGGCTGTCGAAGTCCGCCAACCTCCTCGCCGCCCTGCGCGAGGACCAGACGCTCGGCGGCTTCCTCGCGGCGCTCGACGAGGCGGGGCAGCTCGCCGAGCGCGCCGACATCCCGACCGACGCGCTCGACCTCCTCTACGGCGAGGCGGCGGCGGTGATCGAGGCGACGCTGGCCGGCCGCGCGCGCGGCTTCGCCTGGACGCACGCGCTCGGCGAGGGCGAGCCGGTGCTCCGCGTGGTCTCGGTCGCGCCCCAGCTCGACTTCAGCCGCGTCAACCCGGCCAAGGCCGCGATGGAGGCCGTCGCGCTCGCCGTCGCGCGGGTCGACCCGGCGGTCGCGGCCGAGGTCGAGATCGGCGTGACCGGCGATCCGGTGCTGCGCGCCGAGGAGCTTGCCAGCGTGGCCGAGAGCCTGCCGGTCTCGCTCGCGCTGTCGCTCGTGATCGTGGCGGTCGTGCTCTGGTGGGGGCTGCGGAGCGTCGCCCTGATGGGGGTCGCGCTCGTCGCGCTCGTGGCGACGCTGGTGCTGACCACCGGGCTCGCGGGGGCCGCGGTCGGCGCGCTCAACCTCGTCTCGGTCGCGTTCGTCGTGTTGATGGTGGGGCTCGGGATCGACTTCGCGATCCACCTCGTCGCCCATCTGCAGGAGGACGCGCGCAGCCGGCCGCCCGCCGAGGCGCTGCACGCGACCGCCCGCGCCCTCGGCCCGGCGCTGCTGCTCACCGGCGCGAGCACCTCGGCCGCCTTCTTCGCCTTCGCCTTCACCGATTTCCGCGGCATGGCCCAGCTCGGGATCATCGGCGGCATGGGCGTGATCGTCGCGCTCTTCGTGGCGGTGACGCTGATCCCGGCCGTGGTGGCGCTGCGCCCGGCCCTGCTCGCCAGGGCGCCGGCGCCGGGCGGGCTCGTGGCGCGCCGGGCGCGGTTTCCCACCGGGCTGCGGCGCGGGGCGGCCTGGCTCGCGCTCGCGGTCGGCCTCGCCGCGGCGGTGCTGGCGCGCGAGGCCCGCTTCGACGCCGATCCGATGGCGCTCCGCGACCCCGATGCGCGCTCGGTCGAGGTGTGGAGCTGGCTCGCCGACGACCCGAGCCGCGCGCCGCTCCGGCTCTCGCTCCTCGCCGAGACCGAGGCGGCGGCGCGCGAGGCTGCCGCGGCTCTCGAGGCCGAGCCCGCGGTCGAGGCGGCGGTCTGGCTCGCCGACCTCGTGCCCGACGATCAGGAGGCGAAGCTCGCGCTGGTCGATCTCGCCTGGCCCTCGCTCGACTTCGCGGTCAGCGGCGTGGCGGTCGACCTCGCCGAGGACGCCCCCGGCGGGCCCGCGGCCTTCGCCGAGACGCTGGGCCCGGACGGCGCGCCGGGGCGTCTCGCGGCGGCGCTCGCGGCCTACGAGGCGGCGGCCGACCCCGCGCTCCGGTCGCGTCTCGAGGCGGCGCTGTTCCGCTATTTCGGCCCGCTCGTCGACCGGCTCGCCGCGCAGCTCGAGGTCGACACGGTCACGCGCGAGAGCCTGCCGGAGGCCCTCGTCGAGCGGTACCGCGCGCCCGACGGCCGGCTGCGCGTCGAGATCGTGGCCGCGGAGAACCTCTCCGACCCGGCAGAGCGGACCCGCTTCGTGGCCGCGGTCGACGCGCACGCGCCCGAGGCCGGCGGTCCGCCCGACCAGATCGCGGGCGCGGCCGAGGCGATCTCGGGCGCCATGCTCGAGGCGAGCCTCGTCGCGCTCGCCGCCACCGCGCTCATGGCCTTCGCCGCCGTGCGGCGCGCGACGGTGGTGGCGGCGATCCTCGTGCCCGTCGCGCTCGCCGGCGCGGTCACGCTCGCCGCCACGGTGCTCCTCGGGATGCCGCTCAACTACGCCAACATCATCGTCCTGCCGCTCCTGATCGGGATCGGCGTCGATTCGGGCGTGCATCTCGCGCTCCGCGCGCAGCGGGCCGGGGCGGTCTTCGCCACATCGACGCCGCGCGCCGTGGCCGCGAGCGCGCTGACCACGATCGGCGCCTTCGCCACCCTCGCGCTCTCGGACCATCGCGGCACCGCGAGCATGGGCACGCTGCTCGCCATCGCGCTCGTCGCCGCCGTCGCCATGGCCTTCGCGCTCACCCCGCCCCTCGTCCGGCTCGCCGGGCCGACGGAGCGCCCCGCCGGGAGCCGTTGATCCACCGACCCAGACCCTGAGAGGAGACCGCCATGCCCTCCCGCCTCGCCGCCCTCGTCCTCGCCGCCTGCCTCGCCGCACCCGCCGGCGCCGCCACGCCCGAGGCCGCCCGTGCCACCGCCGAGGAGCTCGTCGAGGAGGCCCACGGGGCGCTCGCCGACCCCGCGCTGTCGGAGGCCGAGAAGAACGCGCGCCTCAAGGAGGCGGTCGACGAGGCCTTCGCCTTCGACGTGTGGGAGCGGTTTCTCCTCGGCGAGCGCATCGAGGAGTTCTCGGAAGAGGAGCGCACGGCCTTCCGCGAGAAACTGCCGGGATTTCTCGCCCATCTCTATCGCAGCCAGTTCGGCAAGGGCCTCGAGGCCAAGCCCGAGATCACCGGCATGCGCGAGGCGCGCAACGACGTGCTCGTGAGCGCCGGCATCCCGCGCGCCAACGGCCGCACCCTGCCGGTCGACTGGCGCATCCGCGACTTCGGCGAGCGCGGGCATCTGGTGATCGACGTGATGGTGGGCGGCGTCTCCTTCCTCGTGCTGAAGCGCGAGGAGTTCGCCGAGATCCTCCGCACCCGGGGGCCGGAGGGGCTGCTCGCCTACATGGAGGAGAACAGCCTCTGACCGGCGCGGCGCCGGCGGGCGCGCGCGCCCCGGTTCAGTTCCAGACGGCCCGGTCGATGTCGTCGCGCCCCATCAGCTCGTCGAGGCCGAGGCGCGTGATCGCGACCGTCGTGTCCTCGTCGGCGGCGATCCGGAGGTCGGCGAGATCGATCATCACGTGCCTGTCGCCGTAGTCGAGCGTCCCGCCGACCTCGGCGACGATGCCGACGAACCTGCCGTCGCGCGCCAGAACGAGGTCCTCGATCGCGCCGACCTGCGTCATGTTGGGCGTGACGCGCGGGAGCGTGTCGCCCCCGCCCCAGTCGATGTCGCCGCCGTTCCCCACGGTGTAGAGGGGGTTGCCGACGAGGTCGCTGGCGCGGATGCGCTCGGGCTCGGCCGTGGCCTGGTCCGTGCCTCGGGCGTCGGTCTCCGAGCCGGCGGACTGGTCCTGCGCCCCGGCGAGGGGCGCGGCGGCGAGCGGCGCCACGAGGGCGAGCGCGAGGGTGGCCTGTTTCATGGTGGGGTCTCCGGTGTTGAGGCTGCCCCACCAACGGCCGCGTCACCCGCCCGTTCCGGCCCGGCTCACTCGGCGTGGTGCTCGCCGTGGCGGTGGGCGTAGTCGTGGATCAGATCGTGCAGGCGGATCGACTGCGCGACGTGGTCGGTGAACGCCTCCGCCTGGCAGCGCCGCTCGAGATAGCCGACCGATTCCGGGTTGAGCTCCGCCCCGTCCACGCGCTCGACATGCTCGGCATAGAGCCGGACCATCAGCGCGCACATGCGCGCCTCGGCCTCGTGGAGCCCCTCGTGCGCGGCCTCGGCCTCGGCGCGATCCTCCTCGGACATGCCCTCGAAGTCGAGCAGATGGTCGTCGGCCGGCTGCGCGGCGGCGGTGCCCGCGAGCGCGGCGGCGAGCAGCAGGGATGCGGTGCGGATCATCGGGTCCTCCTCGGTGTCGGTACGATATACCGTAACGGGGTTCTGTGACGCGCCGATGTCGGGCGAAGCCCGCGCCCCCGTCGCCGCCGGGCGGCGGCCGGCGGCGCGCCGAAGAGAGGCGGGAGCCTCGATGAGGCGCCCTCAGTCGCGCGGGATGACCCGGAGGCCGAGCTCGCGGAGCTGCTCGAGCGTGGGCTCCGACGGCGCGCCCATCATCAGGTCCTCGGCGCGCTGGTTCATCGGGAACATGATGACCTCGCGGATGTTCTCCGCGCCTGCGAGCAGCATCACGATCCGGTCGACGCCCGGCGCGATCCCGCCATGGGGCGGCGCGCCATACTTGAAGGCGTTGATCATGCCGCCGAAATGCGCGTCCACATAGCTCCGGTCGTAGCCGACGATCTCGAACGCCTTGTACATGATGTCGGGGCGGTGGTTCCGGATCGCGCCCGAGCTGAGCTCGACCCCGTTGCAGACGATGTCGTATTGCAGCCCGAGCACGTCGAGCGGCGGCAGCTCGAGCAGCGCCTCGAGCCCGCCCTGCGGCATCGAGAAGGGGTTGTGGCTGAAGTCGAGCGCGCCGGTCTCCTCGTCGCGCGCGTACATCGGAAAGTCGACGATCCAGCACAGCTCGAACCGCTCGGTCGCCGTGAGCCCGAGCTCCGCCCCGATCACGTTGCGCGCACGGCCCGCCACGTCGACGAAATCCGACGGCCGGCCGCCGAGGAAAAACGCGGCATCCCCCGCGCCGAGGCCGAGCTGCGCCCGGATCGCCTCGGTGCGCGCCTCGCCGATGTTCTTTGCGATCGGCCCGGCGCCGACCACGCTGCCCGCCTCCTCGCGCCAGAAGATGTAGCCCATGCCGGGCAGCCCCTCCTTCTGCGCCCAGGCGTTCATCCGGTCGCAGAAGGCGCGGCTGCCGCCCGTGGGGGCGGGGATCGCGCGCACCTCGGTGCCGTCCTGCTCGAGGATCTTGGCGAAGATCTTGAAGCCCGAGCCGGCGAAATGCTCCGAGACCACCTGCATCTCGATCGGGTTTCTCAGATCGGGCTTGTCGGAGCCGTATTTCAGCATCGCCTCGGCATAGGGGATGCGCGGGAACTCCCGCGTCACCGGGCGCCCCTCCCCGAATTCCTCGAAGACGCCGCGCATCACCGGCTCGATGGCCTCGAAGACGTCGTCCTGCGTCACGAAGCTCATCTCGATGTCGAGCTGGTAGAACTCGCCGGGCGAGCGGTCGGCGCGCGGGTCCTCGTCGCGGAAGCAGGGCGCGATCTGGAAATAGCGGTCGAACCCCGCGACCATCACGAGCTGCTTGAACTGCTGCGGCGCCTGCGGCAGCGCGTAGAACTTGCCCGGGTGCAGGCGCGACGGCACCAGGAAGTCGCGCGCGCCTTCCG
>CAZWDE010000060.1:0-12996 GCA_964632555.1 uncultured Limibaculum sp. | reverse complement strand
AGCTTGGCCTCGTCGCGCGAGAAGGCGACGCCCGACACCACGTTCTGCTCCATGATCTCCTCCTCGTCGCAGACCAGCGTTCCCGGCACGTCGTCGAAGCTCGAGAGCACCTGAAGGCGCACCTTGTAGCGCATGGCGAGCTCGACCGATCGGGTCTGCAGCACCCGCGCGCCGAGGGATGCGAGCTCCAGCATCTCCTCGTAGGCGATCCGCTCGAGCTTCCGCGCGCGGCGCTCGATCCGTGGATCGGTGGTGTAGACCCCGTCGACATCGGTGTAGATGTCGCAGCGCTCGGCGCCGAGGGCGGCGGCCACCGCCACGGCGGTGGTGTCGGAGCCGCCGCGCCCGAGCGTCGCGATCCGCCCGTCCGGTCCGATCCCCTGAAAACCCGCGATCACCGCGTGCAGCCCCTCGCCGAACTTGCGCACGAGGTTCTCGGTCTCGACCGCCTCGATGCGGGCCGCGCCGTGCTGGCCCGAGGTGCGCAGCGGGATCTGCCACCCCTGCCACGAGCGCGCGGGCACGCCCATTTCCTGCAGCACCAGCGCCATCAGCCCGGAGGTCACCTGCTCGCCCGAGGCCACCACGGCGTCGTACTCGCGCGCGTCGTAGAGCGCCGAGGTCTCCCGCACCCAGCCCACGAGCTCGTTGGTCCGGCCCGCCATCGCCGAGACGACGACCGCCACGTCGTGGCCCCGCTCGACCTCGCGCTTCACCTTGCCCGCCGCCGCGCGGATGCGATCGAGATCGGCCACCGACGTGCCGCCGAACTTCATCACGAGGCGGGGTCTCGGGCTCTGCACTTCGGGGGCGGAGGACATCGGCTCCTCGACAGTGATCGACCCCCGGAGGTCCCTCAGGTCCCCGGTCCTATATCCCCGCCCTTGCCGTCGGGCAAGCCGGCGCCCCCCGTGTCCGCCGGCCCGCGCGCCGGAGCGGCGGCGATCTCCGCGGCGAGCGTCTCGAGCCGCGCGATCAGGGTCTCGAGCCGCTCCGCGGCGGGGGTGTCGGCCCGCCCGAGGTGGCCGTCGAGATCGGCGAGCGCGCGCCGCGCGTCGGCCATCAGCTGCCGCCCCCGGGCCGTGAAGAGGATCTGCTTGCGGTTGCCCTTCTCCGGGTCGGGCGCGAGGGTCAGGAAGCCGGCCTCGGCCATCTCGCGCACGGTCTTCGACACCATCTGCCGGCTGACGCCGATCCGGCGGGCGATCTCGGCCGCGCTGTTCACGCCGCAGTCGAGCTGGGCGAGGAAGCCGAGCGCGGACGGGGTGACGTCGGCGTGGCCGCGCGCGCCGAGCGCGGCGGCGAGGTGGTCGAGCAGCGCCCGCTCGGCGCCCATCAGCGCGACGGCGAGGCGCAGCGCGCGGCTTTCCACCATGCTCGCCCCGGATGTTGTCAAGTCGGTTGACGGCATTGGCCGGGCCCCGTACTGGTTGTCAATCGCGTTTCCAAGGAGCGGCGCCCATGCCACCCCTCCCCGGCCTCCTGCGCGCCAACGCGGCCTCGTGCCTCGGCTTCGGCGCGCTCTTCGTCATCGCGCCCGACGCGGTGGCGCGGTTCCTCTCCGAAGATCCGGCGCCGCCCGCGCTCATGCGGGCGCTCGGGGCGCTGCTGCTCGTCAACGGCGCGCATCTGCTCCGGGCCGCCCGGCGCCCTCGGCCGTGGCTCGCCGAGATCGTCTACTTCGCCGCCGGCGACCTCCTCTGGGTGATCGGCACGCTGGCGCTCGCCCTCGCCGGGCTGTGGATCACCACCGCGCCGGGTCTTGCCGCGGCGCTCGGCGTCGCCGCGCTGGTCGGGCGCTTCGGCCTGTTGCAGGCGCGCGCGGCCCGCGCCCTCGCCCGGGCGGCCCCGGCGCCCTGAGACGTCGGTCACCGCCTCACTGGAAGGGCGCGATCGGCTCCGGCACCGGCCTGGCCACCGCGATCGCCTCGGCGAGGTCGACCGACCGGTCGTAGAGCGCGCGCCCGATCATCGCGCCCGCGATGTTCGGCAGATAGCGAAGCATCGAGACGTCGTCGAGCGTCTTGACGAGGCCCGAGGCGATCACCGGCGTCCGCGTCTCCTCGGCGAGCCGGGTGACGAGGGCGAAGCTCGCGTCCGGCAGGTCGAGATCGCGGTCGATGTCGGTGATGATGATGGCGGCGAGCGGCACCCCCTCGAAGGCGTGGATCAGCTCCTCGGGGCTGAACATCGCCTCGTGCTTCCAGCCATGGGTCACCACCCGGCCCTGCCAGACGTCGATCGAGATCGCGAAGAGGTCGGGCACCGCCTTGGCGTGCGCCTTGACCCAGTCGGGATGCGCGACCGCGCTCGAGCCGAAGACGATCCGCCCGGCCCCCGCCTCGCGCCAGCGCTCGACCGCCGCGTCGGCGCGCACGCCGCCCGACACCTGCACCGGCACGCCCGCCCGGCGCACGATCTCGGCGACGATCCCGGCGTTGCTCCCGGTGCCCGCGACCGCGTCGAGATCGGTGACGTGAAGCCACTCCGCGCCCTGCTCGACGAAGCCGAGCGCCTTCTCCACCGGATCGCCGTGCCAGATGGTCGGCTCCTCGAGATTGCCGCGCTCGAGGCTGACGCAACGTCCGTCCTGAAGCTGAACGATGGGAATGATCATCATGGCGCGGGGCTCCTTTTGTTGATGTGGCCGGGGACGGGCGACGGGACGCGCCGGTCGCAGCCGGCCTCCGCGGTCGCAGTCTAGCACAGCGCTAGCGGCCGGCGCGGCGGCCGTCCGATCCGTCAGCGACCGAGCGCGTCGCGGATGCGCAGCACCACGGTCTCGAACATCTCCGGCGTCAGCCGCCCGGTGTTCGTGTTGTAGCGCGAGCAGTGGTAGCTCGCCCAGAGCGTGACGCGGCCGAGCGGCGCCTGCGCGCCGTGCCCGAAGGGCGCGGCGGCGGGCCGGAGGCCGAGCGCGCGGACCGCGCTCTCATGCGCGATGCGGCCGAGGGTGAGGACATGCGCGAGCCGCGGCAGCGCCGCGATGCGCGCCGCGAGGAACGGGCGGCAGGCCGCGATCTCGGCCGCGGTCGGCTTGTTCTGCGGCGGCAGGCAGCGGACCGCGTTCGTCACCATGCAGTCGCGCAGCCGGAACCCGTCGTCGGCCCGCGCGGCATAGGCGCCGTGGGCGAAGCCGTGGGCCGCGAGGGTGGCGTAGAGGAGATCGCCGGCATGGTCGCCGGTGAAGGGCCGGCCCGTTCGGTTGGCCCCGGCGCGGCCCGGGGCGAGGCCGACCACGAGCAGACGCGCCTCGGGATCGCCGAAGCTCGGCACCGCGCCGTTCCACCAGTCGGGCTCGGCGGCGCGGGTCTCGGCGCGGAGCGCGACGAGGCGGGGGCAGATCGGGCAGTCGCGGGGAGGCTCGGCGCCGGGCGCGGCCTCAGACGTTCCCATTCGCGGCGGCGTTGGCGGGCTCGGCCCGTTCGTCGCGGTTCTGGCTCTGGCGCGGCGGGCGTCCGATCACGTCGCGCAGCTCGTCGAGCTCGATGAAGTTGTCGGCCTGCCGGCGCAGGTCGTCGGCGATCATCGGCGGCTGCGAGCGGATCGTGGAGACGACCGAGACGCGGACCCCCTTGCGCTGGATGGCGGCGACCAGCGGCCGGAAGTCGCCGTCGCCCGAGAACAACACGATATGCTCGACATGGTCGGCCATTTCCATCGCGTCGATCGACAGCTCGATGTCCATGTTGCCCTTGACCTTGCGGCGCCCGGTCGAATCGGTGAACTCCTTGGCGGGCTTGGTGACCAGCGTGAAGCCGTTGTAATCGAGCCAGTCCACCAGCGGCCGGATCGGCGAATACTCTTCGTTCTCGATCAGCGCGGTGTAGTAGAACGCACGGACCATCTTGCCACGGCGCATGAATTCAGAGCGCAACAGCTTGTAGTCGATGTCGAAGCCGAGCGCCTTGGTGGCTGCGTACAAATTCGACCCGTCGATGAAAAGCGCAAGTCTTTCGTCGCGATAGAACATGGGGCCTCAAGCTCTCCGGTTGCATTTCGCCCCGCCATGGCGGGTGGGTGGGCGCTGTGCCTGCGAATCGAGTGCCGCCTCGCTTATAGTCTCATTCTTGACATGCCAAGGCAGGTGATCAAACCGTGGCACGCGCGCTCGTCGCCCTCGGAGCCAACCTTCCCCGATCCGGGGTGGCCGCCGTCGACACCCTCACGGACGCCTTGGCCCGGCTCGTCCGGGAACCGGGCCTCGAAATCGGACCGGTCGCCCGATGGTATCGCAGCCCCGCCGAACCGCCAGGCAGTGGGCCTGATTTCGTCAACGGAGCGGCCGTATTCAAGACCTCGTTCGCGCCCGCGGAACTTCTCGAGCGGCTGCACGGGGTGGAGCGGGCGCTCGGGCGCACCCGTCCCGGGCGCTGGGCGCCGCGGGTGTGCGATCTCGACCTGATCGCGCTCGACGACCGGGTGCTGCCCGACCCGGCGACCCAGGCCGCGTGGGCGGCCCTTTCCCCGGAGGCCGCGCGCGAGCGCGCGCCCGAGACGCTGATCCTGCCGCATCCGCGGATGCAGGAGCGGGCCTTCGTGCTGCTCCCGCTCGCCGAGATCGCCGCCGACTGGCGCCATCCGGTGACGGGGCTCGACATCCGCGAGATGATCGCGCGCCTGCCGCCCGGGAGGCGCGCCGCCGTGCGCCCGCTCTGAGCCGCGCTCAGGCGGCGCTGCGCCGCTTCTTCTTCTCGCGCTCGCGCTCGCGCTCCCTCTCGAGAAGGTGCTCGTCGGGCCCGTAGCTGCCCGGGCCCTGCGTGCGCCCGGCCTCGATGGTCAGCGCCCAGTCGAAGGCGGTGATCTGGGCGTCCTCGGAGAGCCCGGCGAGGCTCTCGCCGAGTCCCGCCTTCAGCCGAGCGACGAGCGCCACCACGGCCTCCAGCCGGAAATCCTCGAGCGGGCGCCCGCGCAGCGCGTATTCGAAGTCGAGGATGCGCTTCTCGGCGGCGGCGCGGAACTCGAGCACCGCCCGCTCCTTGTGCTGCATCATCGCGTTCCTCAGCGCCGCGAGATAGGTGCGCGCGTCGGTGGTCTCCTTGATCGTGCGCTCGAACTCGAAGAGCGGCGCCGACACCTGTCCGCCGGTCACGCCGGGCACCGGCGGGATGGTCAGGCGGCGGTTGAAGAGGTCCATCACGATCGGGCGCATCGAGCCGTCGGGCGGCTTGATCATGATCAGGTCGAAGTCGCCCGTGATGTCGAGGAAGGCGAACTCGCCGAGCTGCTGGCAGTGCGCGAGCGCGGTCTCGAGGATCTCCACCTCGTCGCGGTCGATCACCCGGCGGATGCCCTGCGCCGTGCGCTCCTCCTCCTCGAGCGCGTGGTAGTGGAGCCGCAGCGTCGCGCTGTCCGCCCGCCCGACGGCGCGGCGCGCGATCGCGCAGAGCGCGTGCGGGATCGACGGGTAGTCGACCGGCGCCGCGCCCTGCCATGCGCCCTCCTCGCGTCGGTCGCGCACGCGGACCGAGACCGTGACATGGGGAAAGCCGTCGCCCCGGGTCGCCGCGAGATGGCGGGACAGGCGCGCGTCGAACTCGGTGAGGATGTTGCGCCGCAGCAGGTGCGAGATCACGAAATCCCGCCCCTCGTGCCGCTCGACATGCAGCACCTCGATCACCGCCACCCGCTCGAGCGAGGGCTCGACGATCTTCCGGAAAACCTCGGTCGCCCGCATCCGCGCATCCACTCCGCCAACGCCGCGCCCGGCCCCCGGACGCCACCGACCGCGAACGCTAGGTCCCGATCGCGACCATCTTGAGGCAGGGGCGCGGGGCTCGCGGCGGCGTGCCCGGGCCCGCCTTGCATCGGCCGGAACCTTACGCTAACTTGCCGCTTCACTCTGCACAAGGAGCAACGCATGGCCCGGGTCACGGTCGAAGATTGCGTGGACAAGGTCCCGAACCGGTTTGATCTCGTGATGCTCGCCGCGCATCGCGCCCGGATGCTGTCGTCCGGCGCGCCGATCGAGGTGGACCGCGAGAACGACAAGAACCCGGTCGTGGCGCTGCGCGAGATCGCGGCGCGCAAGGTGGACCCGCAGGTGCTGCGCGAGCAGGCGATCGAGAGCCACCAGCGCAACATCGAGGTCGACGAGCCCGAGGAGGACAACATGGCCTCCCTGATGAGCGCGCCCGTCGGGCCGGGCGGCCTGCCCCAGCCTTCGGGCGACGATCTCGACGAGGAGAAGCTGCTGCGCGCGCTGATGGCCGAGCAGTCGCGCTGAGGCCGGGCGCGCGCCGCGCCCCGGCGCCGCCGTCGGAGGGACCGGGCGTGACGCGCGCCTACGAGCTTGTCGACCGGGTCCGCGACTACAACCCGCAGACCGACGAGGACCTGCTGCTCCGGGCCTACGTGTTCGGGGCGCGGGCGCATGGCGGCCAGCTGCGCGCCGACGGCAAGCCCTATTTCACCGGACATCCGCTCGAGGTCGCCGCGATCCTGACCGACCTGAAGCTCGACGACGCCACCATCGTGACGGCCCTTCTGCACGACACGCTCGAGGACACCGAGGCGACGCCCGCCGAGATCGAGCGGCTGTTCGGCGCGGAGATCCTGCGCCTCGTCGACGGCGTCACCAAGCTGACGAAGCTCGAGCACTCCTCGGCCGAGACCGCGCAGGCCGAGAACTTCCGCAAGCTGCTGCTGGCCACGGCCAAGGACGTGCGCGTGCTGCTCGTCAAGCTGGCCGACCGGCTGCACAACATGCGCACCCTCGGGCCGCTGCCGCCGGAGAAGCGCCATCGCATCGCGCGCGAGACGATGGAGATCTACGCCCCCCTCGCCGGGCGCATGGGCATGCAGGAGATCCGCGAGCAGCTCGAGGACCTGGCCTTCGAGGTTCTGAACCCCGAGGCGCGGACCTCGATCCTGCGCCGCTTCCTCAAGCTCCGCCGCGACACCGGCGACATCGTGCCCCGCATCACCGCCGAGATCCGCGAGACGCTCGCGGCGGCCGGTCTGCGCGCCGAGGTGCGCGGGCGCGAGAAGCGGCCCTACGCGATCTGGCGCAAGATGGAGGAGAAGCAGACCTCGTTCTCGCAGCTCTCCGACATCTACGGCTTCCGCGTGCTCTGCGAGACCGAGGCCGACTGCTACGCGGCCCTCGGGGCGATCCACCGGCGCTGGCGCACGGTGCCCGACCGCTTCAAGGACTACATCTCCGGTCCCAAGGCGAACGGCTACCGCTCGATCCACACCACCGTCTTCGGCTCGGAGGCGATGCGCGTCGAGGTGCAGATCCGCACCTTCGAGATGCACGATGTCGCCGAGAGCGGCATCGCCGCCCACTGGTCCTACAAGAACGGCGAGCAGGCCGAGAACCGCTTCGCGGTCGACCCGTTCAAGTGGCTCCGCGATCTCGTCGCGCGGCTCGAGAAGGGCGACGAGCCGTCCGAGTTCCTCGAGCACGTCAAGCTCGACATGTTCACCGACCAGGTGTTCTGCTTCACCCCGCGCGGCGACGTGGTGGGCCTGCCGCGCGGCGCCTCGCCGATCGACTTCGCCTATGCGATCCACACCCGGGTGGGCGACCACTGCGCCGGCGCGCTGGTCGACGGGCGGAGGGTGCCGCTCTGGACGCGCCTCAGGAACGGCCAGCAGGTCGAGATCATCACCGCCGAGGGCCAGCGCCCCTCGGTGCACTGGATCGACATGGCGCACACCGGCCGCGCCAAGGCCGCGATCCGGCGGGGCCTGCGCGAGCAGCTCCGCGACGAGCAGATCGCGCTCGGGCGCGACATCGCGCTGCAGACCTTCGAGCGCGCCGGGCGCGAGGCCGGCGACAAGACCTTCGCCGCCGCGGCCGATCGCCTGTCCTTCGCGAGCGTCGACGCGATGCTGGCGGGCATCGCCCGCGGCACGGTGTCGGCGCAGAGCCTCGTCGCCGCCGTCTACCCCGATCAGCCGCGCAGCGCACCGGCCGAGGCCGCGCCCGCGCCGCCCGCGCTCCGGCTGCGCGGCCTGCGGCGGGGCCAGGCGGTGCGCTTCTGCACCTGCTGCCACCCGATCCCGGGCGACCGCGTGATGGGGCTCGCGCGCCGCGGACGGGTCGAGGTGCACGCGATTTCCTGCCCCCTGCTCGCCGAGTTCGAGGACGCGCTCGAACGCTGGCTCGATCTCGGCTGGTCGCCGGAGGCCGCGCAGAAGGCCAACAACATCGCCCGCATCGAGATGACGCTGGCCAACCAGCCGGGCGCGCTCGGCCATGCCTGCACCCTCGTGGGCGAGCGCGGCGCCAATATCGACAACCTGATGATCACCGTGCGCAAGCCCGACTTCGTGACGCTCGCGCTCACCCTCGAGGTCCGCGACGTGAAGCACCTTTCCGATATCCTTACCGCGCTCCGTGCACAGTCCTATGTTAGTGATGCGCATCGGGCGGTTCCGGACCCGGCAGGCCTCGGCGGCGACGGCGCGCCGGAGGCGGTCGAGGGGCGCGTGGGCTGAGGGCTTCCTGGGAATGATCTTCAAGCGTCGAGAACGGCCGAGCCCGCTGGGGCGGATGCGGGAGTTCTTCTATCCGCGCAAGGGGTTCTGGCGCGGCTTCGGCTATATCGGCAAGCGCATGCGCCGGCTGCCCGACACGCCGCACCGGATCGCGCTCGGCTTCGCCTGCGGCGCCTTCGCCTCGTTCTCCCCGTTCTTCACGCTGCACTTCTTCGTCGCGGCGTTCATCGCGTGGATGCTGCGCGCCAACGTGATCGCCTCGCTGTTCGGCACCATCGTCGGCAACCCGCTGTCCTTCCCGGCGATCGCCTCGAGCTCGCTCTGGCTCGGGCAGATCCTGCTCGGGCGGGAGGGCACGGGCTCCAGCTTCGAGACGGTGCTGACCGCCTTCGAGGACGCCTTCGCCTCGGCCTGGGGCGGCATCAAGGGCTGGTTCGGCATCGAGGCGACGCGCGAGGCCAGCGTGCTGGCCTTTCTCTACGACGTGTTCCTGCCCTATCTCGTCGGCGGGGCGATCCTCGGCCTCGTCGCCGGGGTCGTCAGCTACTGGACGCTCGGGCCGCTGATCGCCGCCTACCAGACCCGCCGCGCCCGCAAGATCCTCGAGCGCAAGACGGCGCGCCGCGAGGAGATCGACCGCGAGCTCGACGCCTACGCGATCCACGACGGCCGCGAGGGCGACAACATCTGAGCCGAGGAGAGAGCGATGCCCGATGAGACACGCGCGCCGGCCGGCCCGCTGAGGCTCGGCGTGAACATCGACCACGGGGCGACGGTGCGGAACGCGCGCGGCGGCGCCCTGCCGGATCCGGTGCGCGCGGCGCGGCTCGCCGAGGCGGCCGGCGCCGACGGGATCACCGCGCATCTGCGCGAGGACCGCCGCCATATCTCGGACGAGGACATCGAGCGGCTGATGGCCGCGATCGAGCGCCCGCTCAACCTCGAGATGGCGGCGACCGACGAGATGCAGGCGATCGCGCTCCGCCACCGCCCGCACGCCGTCTGCCTCGTGCCCGAGCGGCGCGAGGAGCGCACCACCGAGGGCGGCCTCGAGGTCGCGGCCGACGAGAACCGCCTCGCCCACTTCATCGCGCCGCTGCGGGACGCCGGCTGCCGGGTCTCGATCTTCATCGCGGCCGACAAGCGCCAGGTCGAGGCGGCGGCGCGGATCGGGGCGGCGGTGGTCGAGCTGCACACCGGGACCTATTGCGAGGCGGTCGCCGAGGGCAACGACTACGCGCGCGACGCCGAGATGGTGCGGCTCCGCGAGATGGCGGCGCACGCGCACGATCTCGGCCTCGAGGTCCATGCCGGCCACGGGCTCGGCTACGACACGGTGAAGCCGATCGCCGCGCTGCCCGAGGTGGTCGAGCTCAACATCGGGCATTTCCTCGTCGGCGAGGCGATCTTCGTCGGCCTCGACACGGCGATCCGTCGGATGCGCGCCCTGATGGACGAGGCCCGCGCCGAGGCGTTCGGCCACGCCGTCGGCGGGGCGGGATGAGGGGCGCCTCATCGCCGCTCCCGCGGCTCTTCGGCCCGGCGCGCCGGGCCGTACCGTCCCCGGACGCCGAGCCTCCCGCCCCGGCTCCGCCGGACCGCGCGGAGCGCGGGCCGCCGCCGACCGGCCGTCGCGCGCCGGCGAGCCCCGGCGATGAGGCCCGCGAGGGCCGAAGAGCCGCCCCGTGATCGTCGGCATCGGCTCCGACCTCGCCGACATCCGGCGGATCGAACGCACGCTCGCCCGCTTCGGCGCGCGCTTCACGGCCCGCGTCTTCACAGAGATCGAGCGTGAGCGGTCCGAGCGCCGGCGCGAGCGCGCCGCCTCCTACGCCAAGCGCTGGGCCGCCAAGGAGGCCTGCTCCAAGGCGCTCGGCACCGGCCTGCGGATGGGCGTGGCCTGGGCCGAGATGGGCGTCGTCAACCTGCCCTCCGGCCAGCCCACCCTGCATCTGACGGGGGGCGCCGCCCGCCGCCTCGCCAGCCTGATGCCCGACGGCCACGCGCCGCGCATCCACCTCACGATCACCGACGATCACCCCTACGCGCAGGCCTTCGTGGTGATCGAGGCGCTGCCGGCGCGGAGCGTGCACCGCGGCGGGTCGGAGCGCTAGGGGGTGGCGTTCCGGCGGCCGCTCGCCGACGCTTGGGCGGTTCTCGCGCTCCTCGTCGCCGCACGCACCACGATGGCGATCCAGTTCCAGTCCGTCGCGGCGCTCGGGCCCATGCTGGTGGCCCAGCCCGGCTTCGGCACGGGCGATCTCGGGCTGCTGATCGGGCTCTACCTCGCGCCGGGAATTGCGCTCGCGATCCCGGGCGGCGCGATCGGCGCGCGGCTCGGCGACGCGCGGGCCGTGACGCTCGGGCTCGGGCTCATGACGCTCGGCGGCCTCGCCATGGCGGCCCTGCCCGCCCGGGAGGCCCAGATCGCCGGACGCGCGGTCGCCGGGCTCGGCGGCGTGCTGCTCAACGTGCTGATGACCAAGATGGTCGCCGAGCGGTTCGCCGGGCCGCGGCTCGCCACCGCGATGGGCATCTTCGTCAACTCCTGGCCGCTCGGGCTCGCGATCGCGCTCGTCGCGCTGCCGCCGGTGGCCGCGCTCGCCGGCACCGGCGCCGCGTTCTGGTCGTGCGCGGGGCTGGCCGCGGCCGCCCTACTCGTCTTCGCCCGGCTCGCCCCGCGGGACGCGCCCGCCCCCGCGCGCCGCCCGCGGACCGGCCCGGCGGCGGGGGCGTGGCCGCGCGGCGCGGCGCTCGGCGCGACGGTGCTGGCCGGCGCCGCCTGGGGCCTCTACAACGCGGCGATCGCGATGGTCTTCGGCTTCGGCGCGGTCTTCCTCGGCGAGCGCGGCGCAGCGCCGGCGGCGGCGAGCGCGACCACCAGCATCGTCCTCTGGGTGATGGTCGCGGCGGTGCCCGCGGGCGGCTGGCTGACCGACCGCATCGGCCGCCCGCGGGCGGTTCTGGCGGTCTGCTTTCTCGGCTTCGCGGCGCTCCTCGTGCTCGCGACGCGGGCCGGGCCGGTCGAGCCGCTGCTCGTGCTCGTCGGGCTCGCGGCCGGCCTGCCGGCGGGCGCGACCATGAGCCTCGCGGGGGACGCGCTCGGCCCCCGCACGCGCGCCGTCGGGATGGGGGTGTTCTTCACCCTCTTCTACGCCTCCGTGGTGCTGGCGCCGCTGCTCGCCGGGCGCGCGGCGGAGCGGGCGGGCACGGCGGCCGTCGCCTTCGATATCGGGGCGGGGCTGCTCGTCGCCGCGCTCGTTGCCGCGCTCGCGCAGGCGCGGCTCGCGGTCCGGGCGGGCGCCGCGCCCCGCGAGGCGCCCGTGCCTTGACAGCCACCCGGTCGAGGGTCACTTACGCCCGACGGGCGAGAGCCCCCCGAGCCCCCGTGTGCCCCCGTGCCAGACCGCGCCGCGCCCCGGAGAACCTGCCCCCCATGGCCAAGACCGCGACCAAGAAGTCGGACGGCATTCTCGAGACGATCAAGACGATCTTCTGGGCGCTGCTGATCGCCGGCGCCTTCCGCACCATCCTGTTTCAGCCTTTCTCGATCCCGTCGGGGTCGATGAAGCCGGAGCTTCTGATCGGCGACTATCTGTTCGTGTCGAAGTTTGCCTATGGCTACTCGCGCTACTCGCTGCCGTTCTCGCCGCAGATGGACTGGCTGTTCGGCGGCGGCCGGCTGCTGAGCGACGCGCCGGAGCGCGGCGACGTGGTGGTGTTCAAGCACCCGAAGCACGACGCCTGCACCGAGGGGGTGTTCGAGCAGACCGCCGATTTCGTGCTGCGCCTCGTCGGCCAGCGCAGCGGGCCGGGCCGGGGCGACTGCCTCGACTATGTCAAGCGCGTGGTCGGGCTGCCGGGCGACACCGTGCAGATGCGCGACGGCATCCTGCACATCAACGGCGAGGCGCTGCCGACCGAGCGGATCGACGATTTCGTGGAGCCGCGGATCGCGCTCGGCTCGCCGCCCAGCGTGCCCCGCTGCATCAACGGCCCGGTCCCGCGCGGCGCGCCCTGCGCCAAGGAGCAGTATGTCGAGACGCTGCCGGGCGGGCGGCGCCACCGGGTGCTCAACATCGAGGGCCCGCCGGGCGGCAATGGCGGCCCCTTCGCGGGCCGGGCCGACCAGACGCCGCTGTTCACCGTGCCCGAGGGGCATTTCTTCTTCATGGGCGACAACCGCGACAACTCGGTCGACAGCCGGTTCCTGAACGAGGTCGGCTACGTCCCGCTCGAGAACCTGATCGGGCGGGCGGACCTGATCGCGCTGAGTTCCGACGGCGCCTTCTGGCAGGTCTGGAACTGGCGCTTCGACCGCCTGTTCAAGGTCATCGAGTGAGCATGGGGCGGCGCGCCGTCCATGCCTCGGTGGCCCCGCTCTCGGCCCGGCTCGGCCACGAGTTCGCCGACCGCGCCCTGCTGGAGCAGGCGCTGACCCACCCATCCGCCTCGAGCCCCGCACGCCCGGACAACCAGCGGCTGGAGTTCCTCGGCGACCGGGTCCTGGGCCTCGTCGTGGCCGAGGCGCTGGTCGCGGCCTTTCCG
>CAZWDE010000059.1:0-13018 GCA_964632555.1 uncultured Limibaculum sp. | reverse complement strand
TTCCAGAACATCGGCACGGTGCAGGAGGGGATGGAGACCGTCTCCGAGCCGCTCCGCCTCAAGGACCGGCCGGACGCGGCGCCGCTCCGGCTGACCGAGGGCGAGATCCGCTACGACCACGTCACCCACCGCTACGGCAAGCGCGCGGGCGGGGTGGAGGACGTCTCGCTCACCATCCGGGGCGGCGAGCGCGTCGGCCTCGTCGGGCGTTCGGGCGCGGGCAAGTCGACCCTCGTCAACCTCGCGCTCCGCTTCTTCGACCCGGACGAGGGCCGCGTGCTGATCGACGGGCAGGACCTCGCCCGGCTCCAGCAGGAGAGCATCCGCCAGCAGATCTCGATGGTGACGCAGGACACGGCGTTGCTCCACCGCTCGATCCGCGCCAACATCGCCTATGGCCGGCCCGAGGCGAGCGAGGCCGAGATCTGGGCGGCGGCGGCCAAGGTGCACGCCGACGAGTTCATCCCCGATCTCGTCGACCGGGCGGGACGGCGCGGGCTCGACGCCTATGTCGGCGAGAGGGGCGTGCGGCTGTCGGGCGGGCAGCGCCAGCGCATCGCGCTCGCCCGCGCCGTGCTGAAGGACGCGCCGATCCTGATCCTCGACGAGGCGACCTCGGCGCTCGACAGCGAGGTCGAGGCGGCGATCCAGGAGGCGATGGAGGACCTGATGGCGGGCAAGACCGTGGTCGCGATCGCGCACCGGCTCTCGACGATCCAGCGCATGGACCGGATCGTCGTGCTCGACCATGGCCGCGTGATCGAGGACGGGCCCCACGAGGCGCTGCTGGCCGCGGGCGGGCTCTACGCCCGGCTCTGGGCGCGCCAGTCGGGCGGCTTCCTCGACGCGACCGCCGAGGCGGCGGAATGACCCCGAAGGACCTCGCCGGCGAGGAGGCGGGCCGCGAGGGGCCGTTCGAGCGGCTGATCGACCCGTTTCCGGAGCGGTCGCCGCCGCCGCCCGAGCGGCTCGTCGCCTTCGTCCGCTGGCTGCTCCGCGGCAGCGAGCGGGCGGTGCTCGGGCTTCTGGTCGCCACGCTCGCGCTCGGCGTCGCCGAGGCGATGGTCGCCCTCGCGATCGGCTGGGTGGTCGACCGCGCGGCCGTGGTCCCGCCCGAGACGCTCTTCGCCGAGGACTGGCCGGGGCTCGCCGCCATCGCCGTCTTCTTCCTGCTGCTGCGCCCGGGGCTGATGGCGATCACCGCGGGCTTCGTCTCGCGCACGCTGATCCCGGGGCTCACGCCCCTCGGCGTCTGGCGGCTGCACGGGCACACGCTCGGCCAGTCGATGAGCTTCTTCGAGGACGACTTCGCCGGGCGCCTCGCGCAGAAGGAGACGCAGACCGCCGTCGCGATGACCGACGCCACGACCGAGACGCTGAACGCCATCGCCTACGGGATCGCCGCCCTCGTCGCCGCGCTCGGGGTGCTGGCGGCGGCCGACTGGCGGCTCGCGCTCCTGCTCGCGGCGTGGGTCGTCGTCTATCTCCGGCTCGTCGTGCGCCGCCTGCCGCGCATCCGCGCCCGCGCCAAGGACCGGGCCGAGGCGCGGGCCGCCGCCTCGGGCCAGCTGGTCGACAGCCTCAGCCACATGACCACCGTCAAGCTCTTCGCCCATGCCGGGCGCGAGCGCGAGGCGGCGCGGCAGGCGCTCGCGCGCTACCGCGCGGCGAGCATCGCCTTCGGCCGCGAGAGCTGGAGCTTTCGGGTGCGCCTCGCGCTCCTCGCCTCGGCGCTGCCGGTGATCCTGCTCGGCGCGGCGATCTGGCTCTGGTCGGCCGGGCAGGCGGGGCCGGGGCTGATCGCGATGGCCGGGCTCCTCTCGACGCGGCTCAGCCACATGTCGGGCTGGATCTCCTTCACGGCGATGGGGATCTTCACGAATATCGGCGTGGTCGAGGACGGCATGCGCACGCTCTCGCCGGGCCATGCGATCACCGACGCGCCGGAGGCCCGCGACCCGCCGCCGGCCCGCGGCGCCATCGCCTTCGAGGGCGTGCGCTTCCGCTACGGGCGCGAGGGCGGCGGCGGGCTCGACCGCTTCGACCTGCGGATCGAGCCCGGCGAACGCGTCGGCCTCGTCGGCCCCTCGGGCGCGGGCAAGTCGACCGCGCTCAAGCTGCTGCTGCGCCTCCACGACGTCGAGGAGGGGCGGATCACGCTCGACGGGCGCGACATCCGCCGCCTCACGCAGGACGGGCTGCGCCGCCAGATCGCGACCGTCACGCAGGAGCCCGCGATGTTCAACCGCTCGGCCCTCGCCAACATCCTCTACGGCCGGCCCGAGGCCGGGCGCGCCGCGGCGATCGAGGCCGCGCGGAAGGCCTCGGCCCACGAGTTCATCCTCGGCCTCGCCGACCGCAAGGGCCGCACCGGCTACGACGCGCATCTCGGCGAGGACGGCGTCAAGCTCTCGGGCGGCCAGCGCCAGCGCATCGCGCTCGCCCGCGCGATCCTCAAGGACGCGCCGGTGCTCGCGCTCGACGAGGCGACCTCGGCGCTCGACAGCGAGATCGAGGCCGAGATCCAGGCGGCGCTCGCCGAACTGATGCGGGGCAAGACGGTGATCGCGATCGCGCACCGCCTCTCGACGATCCAGTCGATGGACCGCATCGTGGTGATGGAGGGCGGCCGGATCGTCGAGGAGGGGCCGCACCAGGCGCTGCTCGCGCGCGAAGGGCTCTACGCGCGGCTCTGGGCACGGCAGTCGGGCGGGTTCCTCGTGGAGAGCCCGGCCGCCTGAGGCCGGCCGCCTCGGAGAACCCGCGCGCCTCCTCGACCGCCTGCGCGGTCTTCTCGGCGCGCGGCGCGCCCTCCGGGCGCGTGGCCGGCGTCGGGGCCCGGAGGGCCCGGCGCCCGGCCGGGCGCGGCGACGAGGGGCCGGCAGGCCCCGAGAAGCGTTTGGAGACACCGATGGACGGACCGCTCGACGCCGCCAACTACGACACCGCGCGCCCCCAGCCGAGCTGGTGGGAGGCCTCGGCCGGCCCCGCGCCCGAGCGCGCCCCGCTCGGGGCGGACACGGCGGCCGATGTCGCGGTCCTCGGCGGCGGGGTCACCGGCCTCTCGGCGGCGCGCGCGCTGGCCGGGCGCGGGCTCGACGTGGCGGTGCTCGACGCCGGCGCGATCGGCTGGGGCTCCTCGGGGCGCGCCGGCGGCATCGTGGGCTTCGGCGGCACCAAGCTCGCGCGCGCAACGCTCGAGCGCCGCTTCGGCACCGGCGAGGTCGCGCGCGCCGAGACGCTGCTGGCCGCGCACATCCGGGCGCTCCGCGGCCTCTGCCTCGAGGCCGGCCTCGCGGAGGAGGTGCAGGGCGACGGCGAGCTCCTCCTCGCCCATTCCGACCGCGCCCTCGCCGCGCTGCGGGCGGAGCCGGCGCCCGCCGGCGCCGAGGCCGAGCCGGTGGCGCCCTCGGGGCGCGCGGACATCGCCCGCTTCGGCGGGGTGCTGCTCCGGCCCGGCTTCGGCATCCACCCGCTGCGGCTCACGCGCGCGCTCGCCGATGCCGCCGAGGCCGCCGGCGCGCGCCTCCATCCCCGCTCCGAGGTCACGCTCTGGGAGCGCGCGGGCAACGGCCACCGTCTCGTCACGGCGGGCGGCGCCCTGCGCGCGCCGAGGGTGCTGCTGGCCACCAACGCCTTCGCGCCGGAGCGCCTGCATCCGGCCTTCGCCGCCCGTGCGGTGCCCGTGATCTCCAACATCGCCGTGACCCGCCCGCTCACCGAGACGGAGCGCGCCCGCCACCCCTGGCTCGGAGCCGAGCCGGCCGCCGACACCCGCGCGCTGCTCTCCTATTTCCGGCTCCTGCCGGAGGGGCGCCTGCTCTACGGCATGCGGGGCGACCGGCGCGGCTCGGAGGCCGGCGCGGACCGGATGCGCGCGCGCCTCGCCCAGCGGATCGCCGAGGCGCTGCCGGGCTTCGCGGAGGCCGAGATCACGCATTTCTGGCGCGGACCGGTCTGCGCGACCATGAGCTTCCGCCCGGCGATGGGCTGCCTGCCCGACGAGCCGACGGTCGCCCACGCCTTCGGCTGGCACGGCTCGGGGATCGCGATGGGCACGCTCGCGGGCCGTCTGATCGCCGAGGTCATCGCGGGCGGGCCGGAGGACGCGATCCCGGCGCCGTGGCGCGGGCTGCCGCCGCGCGTGCCGCTGCCGGGGCTCCGTCCGCTCTATGTCGGGGCGATGATGGCGGCCTATGCGGTCGGCGACCGGTTCAGCTGAGCCCGGCGCGGCCGCCGGTCTCCCAGCGCGCGCCCCGCGCGGCGTCGAGGAGGCGCGCCGCCGTCCGGTCGTAGAGCGCCGGATCGCCGGTGGCCCGGGCGAGGATCAGCGCGCCCTCGAGCCCCGCCACGAACGCCTCCGCGCCGGCGCGCCGCTCCGCCCCGGCGCCGTCCGCCGCGCCGTCGCCCTCCTCGGCGCCGAGCGCCGCCGCGGTCCAGCCGACGAGCTCGTCGAAGAAGGCCCCCACGGCGTCGCGCGCGCTCTCGGGCAGCACGGCGATCTCGGCGCCGAGGAGGCCGCAGAGGCAGGCGCCGTCCTGCTCGCGGATCGCCGCGCGGAAGGCGCCGATCAGCCCGAGCAGGGCCCCCGCCTCGCCCGCCGGCCCGAGGCGCTCGAGAAAGCGCGCGCGGTACCGCCCGACGAGCTCCTCGACCAGATCGGCCTTGGTGCGGAAGTGGTAGTGGACGCTCGCGCTCTTCACGCCCACCTCCGCCGCCACGTCGCGGAAGCTGAAGCCGTGATAGCCGCCCCGGCGCGCCAGCCGCTCGGCCACGTCGAGGATCTCGGCACGCCGCCCGCCGCGGCTTGCGGCGTGATCCGACGGCTCTGGCGACGGGTCGATCGGATCGGTCATGCGCAGCCCGGTGATGGACGAATGCGAGGGTCGTCGGATGGAGCCAATCCTGCCTGACCGTCGGACCATGTTCAAGCGCGGGCGCTTGCATCGTGACGGCGCGCGGGCGAGGCTCCGCGCCGGGAGGGGCCGCAATGACCTTTGGCGAGGCGCTGGCCACCCAGCCGGACTGGGTCCGCCTCTGGGTCGGCTGGCTCAACATCGCGGTGATCGGGGCGGTCGCGATCTGCCTGCTGCGCCGGCGCACCTGGCCAGAGGCGGGCGCGATCCTCGCGGCCAACGCCCTGATGGTGCCGTCGATGCTGTGGCTCTACGGGCAGGTCGGGTTCGTGCGGCTGCTCGGCCTGCCGCATCTCGTGTTCTGGACGCCGATGCTCGCCGTCGTGCTCTGGCGGCTCCGGCGCGCGCCCCCGCCCGGGCCGCAGCGCCACGTCCTCTGGCTCTTCGCCGCGACCATCGCGGTCTCGCTCGCCTTCGATGCGACCGATGTCGCGCGCTATCTGCTCGGGGAGCGGCAGAGCCTCGTGCCGGACAGCCGCTGAGCGGCGGTTGCGCGGCGGGGCGCGCCGGCCCATAGGGGGCGGGCGCGAGCGAAAGGGCGGGGATGGACGCGGACGATCTCTTCGACGAGCACGGGGCGGAGCGGGCCTACGACGCGGCCAGCATCGAGGTGCTCGAGGGCCTCGAGCCCGTGCGCAAGCGGCCCGGCATGTATGTCGGCGGCACCGACGAGCGGGCGATGCACCATCTGGTCGCCGAGGTGCTCGACAACGCGATGGACGAGGCGGTGGCCGGTCACGCCTCGCGGATCGAGGTCGAGCTGACGGCCGACGGCACGGTCGCGATCACCGACAACGGCCGCGGCATCCCGGTCGACCCGCATCCGAAGTTCCCGGACCGCTCGGCGCTCGAGGTGATCCTCTGCACGCTCCACGCGGGCGGCAAGTTCGGCGGCAAGGCCTACGAGACCTCGGGCGGGCTGCTCGGCGGCGGCGTCTCGGTGGTCAACGCGCTCTCCGACCGGCTGCGGGTCGAGGTGGCGCGGGGCAAGCGGCTCTGGGCGCAGGACTACGCGCGAGGGGTGCCGCGCGGCCCGCTCGAGGATCTCGGGGCGGTGGCGAACCGGCGCGGCACCCGCGTCGCCTTCCACCCCGATCCCGAGATCTTCGGCGCGGAGGCGGCGCTGCGCCCGGCGCGGCTCCACCGCATGGCCCGCTCGAAGGCCTATCTCTTCGGCGGGGTGGAGATCCGCTGGCGCTGCGCGCCCGAGCGGCTGGGCCCGGGCGACGAGACGCCGCCCGAGGAGACCTTCCGCTTTCCCGGCGGGCTCGCCGATTTCCTCGCCGCGAGCCTCGGCGAGGACGCGGCCCTCGCCGCGCCCTTCGCCGGCAAGGTCGCCTTCGCCGAACGCTTCGGGCCGGAGACGGCGGGCTCGGTCGAATGGGCGCTCGCCTTCACCCCGGCGCGCGACGGGCATGTCTCGGCCTATTGCAACACGATCCCCACGCCGCAGGGCGGCACGCACGAGGCGGGGTTCTGGGCCGCGATCACCCGCGGGCTCCGCGCCTATGGCGAGCTCTCCAACCAGAAGAAGGCGAAGGAGATCCGGCGCGAGGACGTGACCGCCGAGGCCGTCGCGATGATCTCGGTCTTCGTGCGCGAGCCCGAGTTCGTCGGTCAGACCAAGGACCGGCTCGCCACGGCCGAGGCCGAGCGGCTGGTCGAGGGTGCGGTGCGCGACCGCTTCGACAGCTGGCTCGGCGCCGATCCGAAGCGCGCCGACGCGATCCTCGAGCACGTGATCGAGCGCGCCGAGGAGCGCCAGCGCCGCCGCGCCGAGAAGGAGACCGCGCGCAAGTCCGCCACCAAGCGGCTGCGCCTGCCCGGCAAGCTCGCCGACTGCACGGGCGCGACGCGCGAGGGCTCGGAGATCTTCATCGTCGAGGGCAACAGCGCGGGCGGCTCGGCCAAGATGGCGCGCAACCTGAAGACCCAGGCGGTGCTGCCGCTCAAGGGCAAGGTGCTCAACGTGCTCGGCGCCGCCTCGGCCAAGCTCGCCGACAACCGCGAGCTGCAGGACCTCCTGCTCGCGCTCGGCGTCGGCACGGGCCGGGCCTATCGCGAGGCGGACCTGCGCTACGACCGGGTGATCGTGATGACCGACGCCGATGTCGACGGCGCGCACATCGCGGCGCTGCTGATGACGTTCTTCTTCACCCAGCTGCGCCCGCTGATCGAGCACGGGCACCTCTTCCTGGCGCAGCCGCCGCTCTTCAAGCTGAAGCAGGGCCAGCGCACCGCCTATGCGGCCGACGAGGCGGAGAAGGAGCGCCTGATGGCCGAGGGGCTCGGCGGCAAGGGCCGGATCGAGGTCGGCCGGTTCAAGGGCCTCGGCGAGATGGACGCGCGGGAGCTCAAGGCGACGACGATGGACCCCGCGCGCCGGCGCCTGATCCGCGTGACGGTCGACGACGAGGAGGAGGACACCGGCGCGCTCGTCGAACGGCTGATGGGACGGCGCGCCGAGGCGCGGTTCCGCTTCATCGAGGAGCGCGCGCGCTTCGCCGAGGCCGACGCGATCGACCTCTGAGGGCGCCCCCGGGCGGCTCATCGGAGCCTGCCGGCTCCTCTTCGCGCTGCGGGCGCGGCCGTCCGGGCGCCGGTCTCCCGCGGGCTCGCGCCCGCGGGGGGCGGGTCAGCCGGGCTTGCGCCCGACCGCGGCGATCATCGTGCAGGGCCCCTCGAAGCGGCCGTTCGTCTCGAACGCCTTGAGCGCCTCGAAGACCTCGTCCCACGCCGCCTTCCGGGCCGCGTCGTCGAGCTTCGAGAGCATCTGGTGCAGCGCGCCGAAGCTCTCCTGCTCGAAGCGCAGGCACTCGGCCGCGCTCCCGAGGATCACCGGCGCCGCGATCCGGCGCGTCTCGATCTCGACGAGGCCGGCGGCGGCGAAGAGCTCCTCGATCCGCCCCGGCGCGCCGAGCGAGAACGGCCCCGGCTGGCCCGGCAGCGGCGGCGGCAGATCGGCGTGTCGGCGGATGATCGCCACGGGGTCCGAGAAGAAGCGGCACTCCGAGCCCTCGGCGTAGACCACCGCGCCGACGCGCCCGCCGGGCTTCAGCGCCGCCATCTGGCTGCGCAGCGACCCCTCCTGGTCCGGGAAGAAGATCAGCCCCACCCGGCTCAGCGCCGCGTCGAAGCTTTCGGCCGGCAGATCGAGCGTCTCGCCGTCCATCACCCGCGCCTCGAGATTGGTCAGCCCGGCCTCGGCGATGTTCCGCTTCGCGAGCTCGATCAGGTTCTCCGAGAAGTCGGTGACGAGCACGTGCCCGCTCGGCCCGACGCGCGCCGCGGTCCGGAGCGCCTCGTGCCCGGAGCCGGCCGCGACATGCACGACGCGCGCGCCCGCGCCGATCGCGGCCATGTCGAGCATGGCGTCCGTCGCCGGGCCGAGCCAGCTCTCGATGAGCCCGTGCCAGCCGTCCCACTTCTCCGCGACCGCGTTCCACTGCGCCTTGGTGCCGGCCTTGAAGGCCGCCGGATCGAACTGCGTCACCGAACCTCTCCTCGCCTCGACATTGCGACCGGATGATGACCGCAACGGCGGCGTCGGCGAAATGAAATTACGATGACGCAACGGCGCTTGGCCGGACGCCCCGCCCGTGCGATGGACGCCCATGCCTCTCGCGATCCCCTCCGACGATCGGGCCGACCGGGCCGGCGTGGCGCTGATGGCCGGCGCGATGGCGCTGGTGCCCGCGCTCGACACCATGGCCAAGCTGCTCTCCGAGCGCCTCGCGCCGGCCGAGATCGCCGCGGGCCGCTTCGCCGCGCAGGCCGCGGTGCTGCTGGCGCTGCTCGCGCTGCTCGGCCGGCCCGATCGCCCGCGGCCGGCCCATCTGGCGACCGGGGCGTCGCTCGGGCTCACGATCCTCTGCATGAACGCGGGCGTCGCCGAGATGCCGGTGGCCAACGTGATCGCGCTCTTCTTCGTCGAGCCGCTGATCCTCACGCTGCTCGCGGCGCTTCTCCTCGGCGAGCGGCTGACGCGCGCGCGCGTCGTCGCGCTGCTCCTCGGCCTCGCGGGCACCGCCATCGTGCTGCGCCCCAACCTCGCCGCCTATGGCTGGGCGGCGGTCTGGCCGATCGGCGCGGCGGTCGCGTTCTCCGGCTACATGCTGGTCAACCGGGTGATGCTGCGGGGCCCGCGCAGCTGGCGGGGCACGATCTCGCACCAGCTCTGGACGGCGATCGTGGCGGCGGGGCTGCTCGCCGCGCTGGCGGCGGCGACGACGCCGGCCCCGCGCCTGCCGGCCGCGCCCGATCTCGCCACCTTCGCGGCGATGGGCCTGCTCGCCGCGATCTCGCACGTGATGATCGTCGCGGCGGTCGCGCGGATCGAGGCGGGGCTCGCGGCGCCGCTGCAATATCTCGAGATCGTCTCGGCGACGGCGCTCGGCTGGGCGGTGTTCGGCGACTTCCCCGACGCGCTCACCTGGACCGGCACCGCGCTGATCGTGGCGGCCGGGCTTTCGCTGGCGCCGCGGCGGCGACCGGGCTGAGCCGCGCTCAGCCGGAGGCGGCCGGCGCGGCTTCCTCGCCCGAGCCGTGGCCCGGCGCCTCCGACAGAACGGTCTCGATCGTCACCTCGCTCTCGAGGGTGCGGTGGACCGGGCACCGGTCGGCGATCTCGAGGAGCCGCCGGCGCTGGTCCGGCTCGAGCGGCCCTTCGAGCCGGATCGTGCGGCGGAAGCGGTCGACCTTGCCCTCGCGCGTCTCGCAGTCGGCGCAGTCCTCGGCGTGGATCTTGTCGTGGGTGACGTCGACCTCGACATGGGCGAGCGGCCAGCCCTTGCGCCGCGCATACATCCGCACGGTCATCGAGGTGCAGGCGCCGAGCCCGGCCGCGACGAGCTCGTAGGGCGAGGGGCCGAGGCCGGTGCCGCCGAAGCTGCGCGGCTCGTCGGCGCGGATGTAGTGGTCCGAGCCCACGACGACGTCCTGCAGGAAGCCCTCCGCGTGCGCCTCGGACACGCGCACCACCGCCTCGCCCCCGCCCTCGGGCCGGCCTTCCGGCGCGAGATCGAGGTAACGCCCGGCCCATGCGGCGATCACGTCGGCGGCGTATTCGGCGTCGGCCTCGCGCGTCAGCAGATGGTCGGCCCGGTCGAGGGTGACGAAGCTCTTCGGGTGCTTCGCGGCGAGGAAGATCTCGGAGGCGTTCTCGATGCCGACCTGCGCGTCGAGCGGGGCGTGCAGCACGAGGAGCGCCCGGCGCATCGCGGCGATGGCGTCGCGGAGCTTCACCCGCTCGACGTCCTCGACGAACTGGCGACCGATGGTGAACCGCCGGCCCGCGAGGCTCACCTCGGCGCGGCCGTCGGCGCGGATCGCCTCGAGCGAGGAGCCGAAGCTCTCCAGCACGTGGCCGGGATCGGCGGGCGCGCCGATCGTCACCACCGCCTTGGCCGACGGGATCCGGCCCGCCGCCGCGAGGACCGCCGCGCCGCCGAGCGAATGCCCGATCAGCAGCTGCGGCGCGAGGCCGATCTCCTCGAGATGGGCCGCCGCGCGAACCAGATCGCCGACATTCGAGCTGAAATCGGTGTTGGCGAACTCGCCGCCCGAATGGCCGAGGCCGGTGAAGTCGAACCGCAGCACCGCGATCCCCTCGCCCGACAGGCGCCCCGCGATGCGCCGGGCCGCGGCGATGTCCTTCGAGCAGGTGAAGCAGTGCGCGAAGATCGCCGCCGCGCGCACCGGCCCGGCCGGCCGGTCGAGCCGCGCGGCCAGCCGGTCGCCCCCGTGCCCCTCGAATTCGAGCTTCTCGATCGCCATGCGCTCCCCTCCTCTGCGACGGACCTGCGGGCCGGACCGTACCACAGGCAGGGCCCGCCCGCGTGCCGCCGGCACACACGCGTGCGTGCGCGGGCGCGGGGCCGCCCGGGGGAGCCCCTTTGCACGGCCCCCGCCCGGGGCTAGGGTGCCGCCGCCGCCGGCGCGGCAAGTGCAGGGAGGCGACGGCGTGAGCGACAGCGACAGCTTCATCCGCGAGGTGACCGAGGAGGTCCGGCAGGACCGCCTGATCGGCTACTGGAGGCGCTACGGTCCCTATGTGGTGGCGGGGGTTCTGCTGATCGTCGGCGCGGCGGCGGCGCTCGCCTGGATGGAGCAGCGCGAGCGCCAGCGCTCCGAGGCGCGGGGCGCGGCCTTCCTGTCCGCGGGCGAGGGGCCCGCGGCGCACGAGGCGCTCGTCGGCGAGCTCGAGGGATCGGCGGCGCAGCTCGCGCTCCTGCGGCTCGCGGCGGCGCAGGCGGCCGAGGGCGAGACGGCGGCGGCGGCCGGCACCTATGCCCGCGTGGCCGGCGCCGAGGACCTGCCCGCGGCCTATCGCGACTTCGCGGCGCTGCAGGCGATCCGGCTCGAGGCGCCGGGCCTCGCGCCCGCCGAGGCGGCCGAACGCCTCGCGCCGCTGGCCGAGGGCGACGGGCCCTATCGCCTCCTCGCGCTCGAGCTCCGCGCCGTGCTGCGGCTGAACGCCGGCGAGACCGACGCCGCCCGGGCCGATCTCGAGACGATCCTCGCCAGCGAGGCGCTGCCCGAGGGGCTGCGCGCCCGCGCGGGCCAGCTCCTCGCGATCGTCGGGGAGGGCGACGATGCGGCCGGCTGAGGCGGGCGGGCGCGGCGCGCGCGCCGTCCTCGCCGCGGCCCTCGGCGCCGCACTGCTCGCCGGATGCAGCCTCTTCGACGACGAGGAGCGCCTCGAGGGCACGCGCCTGCCGGTGCGCGAGGCGCTGCCCGAGACCACCGGGAGCGCGGCGGTCGAGCGGCCGCTGCCCGAGCCCGTGCCGATCGAGTTCTGGAGCCAGACCGGCTCGGCGGCGAGCCACAACGGCGGGCATATCCGCGCCGATCTGGCGCTCGAGCGGATCTGGAGCGTCGATGCCGGCACGGGGTCGAGCGAGGACTCGGTGGTGACCGCGGCGCCGGTCGTCGGCGACGGACGGGTCTTCGCGCTCGACGCCGCGGCCGGGCTCGCCGCCTTCGACGCGGCCAGCGGCGAGGAGCTCTGGCAGGTCAGCCTCGTGCCCAACGAGGAGGAGGACGGCGAGGAGGGCTTCGGCGGCGGACTCGCGCTCGACGGCGAGGGCCGGCTCTTCGCGACCACGGGCTTCGGCGAGGTGATCGCGCTCGACCCGGCCTCGGGCGAGATCCTCTGGCGCCGGGCCGTCGGCGCGCCGTTCCGCGCCGGCCCGGCGGCGGCCGACGGCGCGGTGGTCGCTGTGACGCGCGCGAGCCAGGCCTTCGCGCTCGAGCCCGAGAGCGGCGCCATCCGCTGGCGCGTGCAGGGGGTCGGCGCCGATGCGGGCTTCCTCGGCGGCGCGAGCCCGGCGATCGCGGGCGGCGGCGCCGTGGTGCCCTTCGCCTCCGGCGAGCTGGTCGCGATCGAGCTGATCTCCGGCCGGCGCTTCTGGGGCGCGGTGATCACCGGCGGCCGGCGCGGGCTGGCGCGCGCCGCGATCACCGACCTGACCGGCGACCCGGTGGTGGTCGGCCCGCTGATCGTCGCGGCCAACCAGAGCGGACGGCTCGCCGCGCTCGAGGCGCGGACCGGGCGGCGCGTCTGGACGCGGGTGCTCGGCTCGACGCGGCCGATCTGGGCGGCGGGCGACACGCTCTTCCTCGTGTCCGACAACGGCGAGCTCATCCGCATCGACGCCGGCAGCGGGCAGACGCTCTGGCAGAAGGTGCTGCCGCTCTTCGAGGATCCCGAGGACCGCGAGGACCCGATCGCCTATTCGGGCCCGGTGGTCGCCTCGGGCCGGGTGCTGCTGACCGACAGCCTCGGCAATCTCTGGAGCGTCGATGCCGTGACCGGCGAGGGGGACGTGGCGGCGGAGCTCGGCGACGGCGCGATCACCGGCCCCGTGGTGGCCGGCGGGATCCTCTACGTCCTCGACGAGGAGGCGCGGCTCCACGCCTTCCGCTGAGCGCCGCGGCGGCGTCGGGCCCGGTCGCGGGCGGGGCTTGCCCGGCGCCCGGGCCGGCGCTAGGAGCGCCCATGCCCTTCACCCTCGCGATCATCGGCCGGCCCAATGTCGGCAAGTCGACGCTCTTCAACCGGCTCGTCGGCAAGCGCCTCGCGCTCGTCGACGACCGGCCCG
>CAZWDE010000058.1:0-13042 GCA_964632555.1 uncultured Limibaculum sp. | reverse complement strand
CGAGGCCGAGCGCGAGGCGGCGCTCGCGCGCGCCGCGCAGGCGCGCGACGCGGCCGCCGCGGAGGCCGCGGCCCGCGCCGCCGGCATCGCCGAGCTCCGCGCCGCCGCCGAGGAGCGCACGGCCGAGATCGACCGTCTCGAGGAGGAGCGCGTCGCGGCCTCCGAGCTCGTGCGGCGCCTGCGCGCGGAGCGCGCCGCGCAGGAGCGCGCCATCGCCGCCGCCTCCGAGACCGCTGAGGCCCAGGCCGGCCGGCTCGCCGCGCTCGCCGCCGAGCGCGACGATCTCTCGGCCCTCGTCGCCGAGCTGCGCGCGGCGCGCCGCGAGGAGGCCGCGCGCGCCGAGGCCGCCGCGGCCGAGGCGGAGACGGCCGAGGAGCGCGTCGCCGCCCTCGAGGCGGAGCGGCAGGGGCTCGCCGACACCGTCGCCCGGCTCGAGGCGCGCGCCCGCGCGCAGCAGGGCCGGATCGCCCGCCTCGCCGACACCGCCGACGCGCTCACCGCCGAGCAGTCCCGTCTCGACGCCGAGCGCGCGGCCGCGCTCTCGCTCATCGCCCAGCTCGAGGCCGAGGGCGCCTCGCGCGCCGCGGAGGCCGAGGCGCTGCGCGCCGAGCTCGCCGAGACCGACAGCGCCCGCGCGCGCCTCGCCGAGGAGGCCGCCTCGGCGATCGCCCTCGTCCGCGATCTCGAGGGCCAGGTCGAGGCCTGGCGCGCCGCGCGGCGCATCGCGGCCGAGGGGCAGGCGGCGATCGCGAGCCGCCTGCAGGATCTCGAGGCCGAGCGCCGCGAGGTCGAGGCGCTCAAGCAGGCCGCGCTCGCGCGCGCCGAGGCGCTCGAGGCGACGCTCTCCGAGGAGGAGCGGGCGCGCCGCGCGCTCGACGCGGAGCGCCGGCTGGCGGTCGCGCGGATCGAGGCTCTCGAGGCCGACCTCGACGCCGAGCGGCGCGCGCGGCGCGAGGTCGAGGCGCTGCGGGCCGCGGCCGAGGCCGAGCTCGCCGCCCGCGACGCCGATCTCGACGAGGCCGAGCGCGCCCGTCTCGAGGAGGCGGCGATCGTCACCGCGCTCCGCCGCGATCTCGAGCGCGCCGAGGCCGCCCTCGCCGCCTCGGACGGCACCGCGCTCGCCCAGTCGCAGGAGCTCGACCGGCTCAACACGCAGGTCGCCGCGCTCCGCCAGCAGATCGGCGCGCTCGAGTCGCTGCTCGGCGAGGCCGAGTCGGCGGCCGAGCGGGCGGGCGAGCTCGCCGAGGGCCGGCGCGTGCAGATCGCGCGCCTCGGCGAGCGGCTCAACCAGGCGCTCGCGCGCCGCGTCTCCGATCTCGAGCGGTTCCAGTCGGAGTTCTTCCAGCGGATGGAGGGCGTGCTCGGCGGGCGCGAGGACGTCGAGCGCGCGGGTGACCGTTTCGTCTTCCAGTCCGAGGTGCTGTTCGAGACCGGTTCGGCCGATCTCGGCCCCTCGGGCCGGGCCGAGCTCGCCCAGCTCGGCGCGGTGCTGCGCGAGGTGTCGGAGGCGGTGCCCGAGAACCTCGACTGGGTGCTGCGCGTCGACGGGCACACCGACCGCGACCCGATCCTCGGCGGGCGCTACGCCGACAACTGGGAGCTCAGCCAGGCGCGCGCGCTGTCGGTGGTGCGCTATCTCATCGAGGAGGAGGGCGTTCCGCCCGAGCGCCTCGCCGCCACCGGCTTCGGCGAGCACCGCCCGATCGACCCGGGCGAGAGCCCCGAGGCCTATGCCCGCAACCGCCGGATCGAGTTCAAGTTCACCGAGCGTTGAGCGGCGGCGCCGCGCCCGGGGCCGGCCCCGCATCCGCGGCATCTGCGGCGAATTCTGCGCAAACCGCCCCGCGTAAAGAGACCGTTAACCATCCACGCGCCAGCCTGTCTCCCGGTTCGGGGGACAGGTCCATGCGCGTTCGGTTCGGTGTCGCGGCGTTTCTGGCAGCGCCACTCCTCACGGGCTCGGGGCCGCCCGCGGCCGCGGGCGCGTGGACCCAGCAGCCGGGCGCGGGGCAGGTGATCGCCTCGGCCAGCAGCAAGTCGGCGCAGTTCTCCCCGTTCTCGGGCGGGCGCATCGCGGACGACTCGAACTTCGTCTCGCTCTTCTTCGAATACGGCGTGGTCGAGGGGATCACGGCGGGCGGCACGGTCTTCGTCGAGATCGCGACCGACGGCGCGGGGGGCAACACCCTCGATCTCGGCGCGTTCGTGCGCGCCCGGGTCTGGCAATCCGGCCACGGCGATGTCGCGGCGGTCCAGCTCGGCGTGAAGCAGGACGCGAACGGGCTGCTCGGCGATGAGTTCGGCGGGCCCGACGCCGACCCGACCAACGAGGTCTCCCTCCGCGCGCTCTACGGCCGGGGGTTCGGCTTCGACTGGGGCAGCGCCTTCGTCTCGACCGAGGCGGGCTACCACCTGCAGACCGACGGCGACGTGGACGAGCTGCGCGCCGACGTGACCGGCGGGGTCCAGCCCTGGGAGTGCTGCATGATCCTGCTCAGCGCCTTCTCGACCGTGCCGCTCGGCGACGAGGAGGCCTCGGTCAAGCTCGCCCCGTCGGTGACCTACAGCTTCCGCGGCGCGGCCGAGGCGGCGGACGAGGGCGCACCGCCCCCGAAGCCCGTGACGCTCCAGCTCGGCCTCAGCCAGGACCTTCTCGATTTCGGCGACGGGCTCGGCGTCCAGATCAGCGTCTGGAGGCCGTTCTGAGCCTCAGCTCGTGACGCCCGGCAGCTTGCGGAGCTGCACGCCCCGGATCCGCCAGACGCCGTCGGTCTGCCCCATCAGGTAGTCCGCCTCGTAGAGCGCGCCGGTCGCGTCCTCGAACAGCACGGTCTTCACGAAGACCCCCTCGCCGGCCGCCTCGAGCCCGCGATGCTCGTAGCGCGACGGGCGCCAGATCATCGGGTAGCCCTGCTGCACCATCTGCCCGAAGATCTCGGGGTTGCCGAACTTCTGCTGGATGCCCGGCGCGGCGAAGCCGAAGGCGGCGTCGAGGTCGTCGCGCTGGAAGGCGGCGATCTGCTCGTCGATCACCGCCTCGATGGCGGCGTCCTGGGCGAGGGCGGGCGCGGGCAGCGCGATCCCGACGGCGAGGAAAAAGGCGGCGAGGCGGCTCATGGCAGGTCTCCGGCTGACACTCGGGAACAAGTGGCACGCCGGCCCGGCGCGTCAACGCGCGCCCGTTCCGGTGCCGGGGCCCCTCGCATAGTCTGGCGGCCTCAGGCAGGGATGGACCGATGATCGAGGAGGTGAGGATCGCGCGGCTCGGGGCGCAGGGCGACGGGGTGGTCGAGGACGGCCGGCTCTACGTGCCCTTCGCGCTGCCCGGCGAGACCGTGCGCGTCGAGCGCAGCGTGGGCGACCGGGCGCGCCTCGAGCGGATCGTGAGCCCCGCGCCCGAGCGCGCCGAGCCGCCCTGCCCGCATTTCGGCCGCTGCGGCGGCTGCGCGCTCCAGCACGCCTCCGACGCCTTCGTCGCCGACTGGAAGCGCGATCTGGTCCGCGCCGCCCTCGCCGCGCGCGGGATCGAGGGCGTGGCGATCGCCGAGCCGACAACGGTGCCGCCGGCGAGCCGGCGCCGCATCACCGTGGCCGCCGAGCGGGCGCGCGGCGGGCCGCGCATCGGCTTCCACGCCGCCGGAACCCACGAGATCGTGCCGGTCTCGGCCTGTCTCGTGGCGCGGCCCGAACTCGTCGACGCCCTGCCGACGCTCGGCGAGATCGTCGGCCACTGCGCGGGACGGACGGGCGCGCTGCGCCTCACGCTCACGCTCTCCGAGGCGGGGGTGGATTGCGCGGTCACGGGCGGGCGCGCGCTCGACGGGCCGGCCCTCGCGCTCCTCGCCGGCATGGCGGCGCGGGCGGGGCTCGCCCGGCTCTCGGCCAACGGGGAGATCGCGGTCACGCGCGCCGCGCCGGTCCAGCGCATGGGCCGGGCGCGCGTGGTGCCGCCGCCGGGCGGTTTCCTGCAGCCGACGCGGGAGGGGGAGGCGGCGCTGCTGGCCGCCGTGCGCGAGGCGGTCGGCGGGGCGACGTGGATCGCCGATCTCTTCGCGGGCTCGGGCACCTTCGCGCTGCCGCTCGCCGAGGGCGCGGAGGTGCTGGCGGTCGAGGGCGACGCCGAGGCCGTGGCCGCGCTCGACGCCGGCTGGCGCGGCGCGCCGGGCCTGAAGCGCGTGCGCGCCGAGCGGCGCGACCTCTTCGCCCGCCCGCTCCGCCGCGACGAGCTCCGGGGCCTTGGCGCCGCGGTGATCGACCCGCCGCGGGCGGGCGCCCGCGCGCAGGCCGAGGAGCTCGCGAGCCACGGGCCGCCGCGGATCGCCAGCGTCAGCTGCAACCCCGCGACCTTCGCCCGCGACGCGCGGATCCTGATCGACGGCGGCTACGCGCTCGACTGGGTGCGCCCCGTGGACCAGTTCCGCTGGTCGCCGCATCTCGAGCTCGTCGGCGCCTTCCGCCGCTGAGCCCGCCACGCGAGGGCGCCGAGCCCCGCGAGCAGCAGCCACGCGCTCGCCGGCAGCGGCACCGCGCCGAAGCCCTCGACCGAGGCGATCCGGAAGACCCCGGCCGGCTGGCCGCCGCCGAAGCCGAGCCCCAGCACGTAGAGCGCGCCGTCGGCGTCGACCCCGAAGCCGGCCAGCGAGGCGATCGCCGGCTCCGGCGCGCCGTCGATCTCGATGTCCCACGCCGTCAGGCTCTCGTCGGGCAGGATCGCGTCCACCGACATCGCGTCGGGGACGAAGTCGAGCGAGAAGATCCCGCCGCTGCCGAAGTCACCGAAGAAGTACTGCCCGTCGAGCGCCGCGATCGGCCCGCGATAGACCTCGCCACCGGTGATCGAGCGGCCCTCGATCGGCGCGGTGTCGTGGAGATATTCATAGGCGGGGAACTCGAAGTCCGACGGCTCGCCCGGCAGCAGGTCGCGCCGGAAGGCGAGCGAGCCCTCGAAGGCGGGCCAGCCATAGCTCGCGCCGTCGACCCCGATGTTCACCTCCTCGACCCGGTTCTGGCCGACATCGGCGATCAGCAGGGTGCCGGTCTCGCGGTCGTAGCCGCCGCGATAGGGGTTGCGGAGGTCGCGCGCATAGATCTCCGAGCCGCCCGCGTTGTCGTCGGGGATCGCGTAGTTGCGCAGGTCGTCGCCCGGGAAGGCGTCGGTCGAGGGGTCGATCCGGAGCACCTTGCCGAGGCGCGGGTCGAGGGTCGGCGGGTTGTCCTGCAGCAGCGAGCCGCTGTCGCCGGTGGTGACGAACAGCCGGCCGGCGGTGTCGAAGCCGATCCACCCGCCATAGTGGTTGCCCGTGCCGTCCATGGGGTGGGGGATCGCCGCGATCACCCGCTCCGAGGCGGGATCGACGGCGCCGGTCGCGCGGTCGGGCACCGTGAAGCGGGAGACCCGGTGCACGTCGCCCGGCGCGACATAGCTCATGTAGAGATGCCCGCTGGTGTCGAAATCCGGCGCGAAGGCGATGGCGTAGGCGCCGCGTTCGCCCGATTGCGCGACACCGCCGCCGGGTCCGGCGAACACCTGAGCCACCGAGCCGGTCGGGCCGATCGTGCGGATCTGGCCGTTGCGGCTCAGCACGAACAGCCGGTCGTCGCCCGGCGGGGCGGCGAGATGGATCGGGGCGGGCACGGCGCCCGTGTCGGCCACCTCGACGAGCCCGAGGGTCGCCGCGGAGGCCGCCGCGGGCAGCGTCGTCAGCAGGAGCGCCGCGAGGCGGCCGGCGCGGGCGGTCGGAAGAAGGGTCATGGGCGCGTCCTCCGGGTATCGGGAGGAGGGTCGCGCGATCGCCGCGATTCGACAACCTCTGCGTGTGTCCGCGGGTCAGTCGTCGGGCGTGCCGTGCACCGCCACGATGTCGAGATCGGCGTCGCGCGGGTGGATCGCGCGGAAGCTCTCGGAGACCCCGGCGGCGACGAGCCGGCGCTCGACGATCAGCAGCGTGTTGGGCGCGTGATCCTCGCACATCTCGCGCATGAAGCGGAGCTCCTCGGCCGCCACCGGCAGCGCCGCGCCGAGATCCGGCGCGCCGTAGCGCGCGACGAAATGGCCGGCGAGCCGCGCCTCGAGGGCCGCGTACTCCGCCGCGGTGATGTCGGCGACCGCGACGAAGGTGGCGCGGCCGAAGCTCGACAGCCCGAGCCATCCGTTGGCGAAGGCCTGCCGCGCCTTGCCGGCGAGCTCGGCCTCGGTCCAGTCGGAGAACTCGAAGGCGCCCGAGATCGCCCATTCCCCGGGCTCGGCGGGCGTTGCGAACACCCGCTCGTCGCTCTCGTCGAAGCGGAGGGCGCGCGCGAGCCTCACGGGGCCTCCAGCAGCCGGGTGAGCGGGCGGAGCTCGGTGCCCTCGGCGGTCTTGACGAGCTGCCCGCCGAGCTCGTCGAGGCCGACGAAGACCCCGCCCTCCGGCAGCGGCTCGCCGATCCCCCAGGCGCGGCCGCGCCAGGCCTCGTGGAGCGGCGCGAGGCCCCGCTCGGTGAAGGCGTTGATCCACACCAGCGTGTGCCGCGACCAGCTCTCGAGCAGCGTCTCGGGGGCGATCCCGCCGCAGCCCTCCTCGGAGAGCCAGGTGGTCTCCGGGTGCGCGCCGGGGTCGGTGCCCGGGGGCGGCGCCAGCGCGATCTCGAGCCCGAGCACCAGCCAGTCGGGCTCGGCCGCCGGATCGTCCGTCGCGGCCGCCGCGCCGAGCCGCCCGCAGCGCGCGCCGCCGACGCGCAGGCCGCCCGGCCAGTCATGGTGCACCGCGACCTCGGGCGGGCCGAGCGCCCCGATCGCGTCGCCCGCGCCGAGCATCGCCGCGAAGGCGACGCCGACCGCCCGCTCGAGCGGCAGCTCCGGGGCGAGCACCAGCGCCGCCTCGAGCCGCTCCGCCGTCGCGGCCCAGGTGACGAGGCCCGGCTCGGTGCCGAGGGCGGCCTTCGCCACCGCCTTGGCCATCGCCTGCCCCGGCGCGACCCGCTCGCCGCGCATCAGCGGCGGGAACACCGGCGCGTCGAGCGCGAGGCTCACGCGAAGGCCTCGGTCTCGCGGAGCCGCGCGGCGATGTCGATGAAGGCGCGGGCCTGCGGGCTCTGCGGTTTCGCGGCGACGATCGGCGCCCCGCCGTCCGACGCCAGGCGGATGTCGAGATCGAGCGGGATCTCGCCGAGAAACGGCAGGCCGAGCTTCTCCGCCTCGGCGCGCGCCCCGCCATGGCCGAAGATATGCGCCTCGTGCCCGCAATTGGGGCAGATATAGGAGCTCATGTTCTCGATCAGGCCGAGCACCCGCGTGCCGGTCTTCTTGAACATGTCGAGCGCCTTGCGCGCGTCGAGGAGCGCGACGTCCTGCGGCGTCGAGACCACCACGGCGCCGGTCACCTCGGCCTTCTGGGAGAGCGTGAGCTGCACGTCGCCGGTGCCGGGCGGCAGATCCACGAGCAGCGCGTCGAGCCCGCCCCATTGCACCTGCCGCAGCATCTGCTCGAGCGCGCCCATCAGCATCGGCCCGCGCCAGACGACCGCCTCGCCCTCGGCCACCATCATGCCGATCGAGATCGCCGTGACCCCGTGGTTGCGGAGCGGCAGGATCGTCGTGCCGTCGGGGCTCGACGGGCGGCCGGTGATGCCGAGCATGCGCGGCTGCGACGGCCCGTAGACATCGGCGTCGAGCAGCCCGACGCGGAGCCCCTGCGCGGCGAGGGCGACCGCGAGATTGGCCGAGACGGTGGACTTGCCCACGCCCCCCTTTCCGGACGCGATCGGGATGATCCGCTCGACGCCGGGGATCCGCTTGTCGGCCGGGGCGGAGGGCTTGCGCCGGGTGCCGAGCTCGGGCGGCGGGCCTTTCGGCGTCGGCGCCCGCGAGGGCTGCGGATCGGCCGAATGGGCGGTCAGGATCGCCGAGACGCGGGTGACGCCGGGGATCTGCTCCACCGCCTTGGCGGCGGCGGCGCGGACGGGCTCCATCTCGGGCCCCCGCGCGGGGTCGACCTCGATGACGAAGCTCACCGCGCCGTCCTTCACGGTGATCGCGCGGGCCATGTCGGCGGCGATCAGGTCCTTGCCCGAGCGCTGGTCGACGATCCGGCTGAGCGCCGCCACCACGTCTTCGCGCGTCACGCTCATCGTGCGCCCTCGTCCGGCCCGCCGGCCGTGTCGATCTCGCCCTCCACCACGTGCTCGAGGCCGATTTCGGGGATGCTGATCACCGCGCGTGCCCGCACCGGGCCCGAAGGCCGCGCCGCGCGCATGGCCTTCTCGATCTCCTGCTGCGAGGTCACGCCGACCTGCTTGAGGAATTTGCGCATCGACATGTTGAAGGCGTCGTCGCTCATGGTCTCCTCCCCTGCCCGCAACCAGATGCCGGCGCCGGGTCGAGCTTGCAAGGCGTGGTCAGTCCTCGCCGTTCGACTTGGCGAGGTAGTCGTCGGTGGTGCGCGGGCGCGGGCGCTCGCCGAAGCGGAAGGGCGCGCTCTCGGCGTGGTACTGCGCGCGCACCCGGCAGTCGTCGCACATCTGGATGAGCCGGGCGTTGTCCGAGGCCTGGAACATCGCATGCGCGGCCAGCTTGGCGGTGATCCTCTCGATGGTCGACTTCACGCCGAAGGGCTTGCCGCAGGCGATGCACTCGAAGGGCTCCTCCGCCTTGAGCACGCGCGGGCGGAGCGCGGCGTCGGAGGCGTCGAGCCGGGGCACCAGCGTGATCGCCCGCTCGGGGCAGAGCCCGGCGCAGAGCCCGCACTGGATGCACGCCTCCTCGCGGAAGGTGAGCTCCGGGCGGTCCGGGTTGTCGCCGAGCGCGCCGGTGGGGCAGAGGCCGGCGCAGGAGAGGCAGAGGGTGCAGCTGTCGAGGTTGACCACGACGGCGCCATAAGGTGCGCCCACCGGCAGGGGGGCGGGCCCGGCCTCTGGCCCGCGGAACGCACGCGCGGCGAGGCGCACGGTCTCGCGACGGCCGCCGGCCGCCAGGATCGGCTCGGCACCGTGGGGGGCGGGCGCGGCTTCGTGGAGCCGCTCCATCAGCGCGTCCGGATCGGTCTCGTCGAGGAGGCGCAGGCGGCCCGCACCGTCGGTTCCCGCGAGGATCGCCTCCGCCAGCGCCAGCTCCGCCTCGAGTGCCGCGCGCTCGGTCCGGGGGGCGGTGAGGATGTCGACCGCGGCGAAGCCGAGCGCCAGCGCGCCCGCCTGCTCGGCATGGCCGAAGCCCGTGAGCGCCGGCACCGCGAGCGGGATCGCGTCGGCGGGCAGGCCGCGGCCGTGGCGCGCGCCCATGCGGATCATCGCCGCGCCGTGGTCGTCGTGGACGAGGAGCCGCGGCGCCGCGCCGCCGGCGGCGCGGTAGGCCTCGGCGAGCGTGCGCATCCTGAGAAACAGGTGCCCGGTCGGCTGCTCCGCCGAGGCGATGGCGGCCGTCGGGCAGACCGCCGCGCAGGCCCCGCAGCCCGCGCAGACCAGCGGATCGACCGCGACGTGGTCGCCGTCGGGCGCGATCGCGCCCGTGGGGCAGAGATCGAGGCAGCGCGTGCAGCCGGTCTGGCGCGCCCGCGAATGGGCGCAGAGCGCCTCGGCGAGGCGGACATGGAGGGTCTTCTCGAACTCGCCGACGAGCTGCGCCGCGTCGAAGAGCGCGCGCTCGACCGCCAGCGGATCGCCGGGATCGGCGCGGAGATAGCCGTCGCGCTTGTGCGGCGCGGGCACGAGCGGCGCGCCGCCCGAGAGGTCGAGCACGATGTCGCAGGCCGAGCGCGCGTCGTCGGCCGGCGCGCCGAAGGGGCGCGGCCCGCGCCCGCCCGGCTCGAGTTCGGCGAAGCGGTCGATCGCGACCTCGAAGCTCCCGAGAGCGCCGGTCAGCCGCGCGATCCGGCCGGTCACGATGTCCGCGGCGTGGGTCGGCTCGGCCGGCTCGGGCTCGCTCAGCATGGCCGTGACCGTGAGCACGCCGGCCAACCGCTCGGCCGCGGGCAGCACCACGTCGGCCGGCCCGTAGACGAGGCAGACCCCCTCGCTCGCCACGTCCATCGCCGGCACCGCCACGGGCGCGATCCGCGACTCGGCGACGAGCGCGGCCATCTTCGGGCCCGGATCGCCCTCGCCCCATCCCGCGCGGTCGCGGATGTCGACGGTGGCGAGCCGCGGCGTCGCGCCGGTCTCGGCCGCGAGGTCCTCCGCGACCTCGGCGAAGACGCGCGCCTCCTGCGCGCAGGCCACGCGCACGGGCCCGGCGCCGAGCGCGCGGCGCAGCGCGCCCGCCTCGGAGCGGCAGAGCTCGGTGTGCCCGCCGGCGCAGGCGAGCCCGGTGGCGCGGGCGATCGCCGCGGCGTCGGGCGCCATGCTGCCGCGGCAGTCGCACAGCAGGACGGTTTCGGCGGCGTCGCCGTTCGCGTGGGTCGGAGCGTCAGACATCGGTCCTCCCGGGCGCTCTCGCGCGTCCCACAGGGCAGAGTGTCAGCAAAGCGGCGGGCCGCGCAAGGGTACCGCACCCATTCGGTCGGGAATGTCGCGGGCGGGCGGCGGGCTTGGCAGCCGCGCCCGCGCGTGCTGATATGTGGTCGACCAGAGACGGCGGCAGACCGTCGGGAGGACACCGGGAAGCTAGGAGCGATGCGCGAGACCGGCCCGAGATCCGAGACGATCCCGCTCGGCGTGGTGCTGCGGCGCCAGCCGGGCGTGACGCGCTGGGTGCGCTGGGTGTGGCGGGCGGCGGCGGTCCTGCCCGGCGCGGGGCCGGCGGACTGGCGCGAGCTGCGCCGCGAGGGCGAGGCGGTCGAGTACCACGCCGCGACCTGCCCGCTGGAGCTGCACCGGGCCGAGACCGAGGCCTACCGCGTCGCGCTCTCCAACGATCCGCCGACGGTCTATGTCGTGCTCCGCCCGGCCGAGGAGCCGGGTCTGCCGGCGCCGGTCACGGTGCACTCGGTGACCGCCTCGCCCTTCGACGCGCAGGACTATCTCGACAGCGGCGAGGAGCAGGTGGAGGCCGTGCCGATGCCGCCCGCGCTGCTGGCCTGGGTGGCGGATTTCGTGGCGCGCCACCACGCGCACGAGCCTTTCGTGAAGCGCCGGCGCGACCGGGTGTCGGTCGAGGGCCGGGAGGACGGCAAGGGGGACGCGCGCATCGCGCAGCCCTCGGACGTCTATCGCAGCCCGGGCGCGCAGAGGCGGCGCCTCCAATGAGCGGGGCGGGCGACGGCGACGACGGCTTCCTCGCCCGGTGGTCGCGCCGGAAGCGGTCAGAGGGCGAGGAGCGCGCGCCCGCGGGCGGGGAGCCGCCGGCCGAGGCCGAGGCCCTGCGCCCGGCGCCCCCGGCGGCCGAGCGCCCGGACGCGGAGATCCTCGAGGAGCTCGGCCTGCCCGATCCCGCCACGCTCGGACCCGGCGACGACTTCTCGGCCTTCATGGCGCGCGCCGTGCCCGAGCGCCTGCGCCAGCGCGCGCTCCGCCGGCTCTGGGCGAGCAACCCCGTTCTCGCCAATCTCGACGGCCTGCTCGACTACGGGGAGGACTTCACCGACGCGACCCTCGTCGTCGCCGACCTCGCGACGGCCTATCGCGTCGGGCAGGGGATGCCGCGGCCGGCGCCGCCCGAGGCGGAGCCCTGCGCGGAGGCGGACGGAGCGGCCGGCGGCGGGGCGGAGACGGCCGAGGTGGCGGAGGCGGAGGATCGCCCGGACACGCCGACGCCCGGCGGGCCCGACCCGGCCGACACCCCCGGGTTGGAAGGGGCGCCGGGCGGTCCCGCGCCCGCGCCGGCCGCCACCGAGCCGCTCGCCCCGGCAAGTCCCCGGCGCATGCGCTTTACCGTCGCAGCCGGGCCGGCCGGCGCGGAAAAGGGCTGATCTGGGCCCCGTGGCGCGCTGAAACTCCTCTTTGCGTGAGGACAAACCGTTTGACCGCCCCTGACCATTTGCTAGGCTTTCGAAAAATCAAAGGGGCGTGAACCAATCGTCCCGCAGGGAGTGCCGATGACGACTCCGGGACGCCTCCATCCTGCCGCCCGTGCGGTCGCGGAGGAGGATGGTCTGCGCGCGGATCTCTACGATCTCCTCGCCGCCCTCCTCGCCAAGCCGCCCTCGCGCGGCTTCCTCGACCGGCTTGCCGGACTGTCGGGGGATGACTCGCCGCTCGGGCAGGGGATCGCCACGCTCGCGCGCGTCGCCCGCGCCACCACCGAGCGCGCGGCCGAGCGCGAGTTCTCGGCCCTCTTCGTCGGCCTCGCCCGGGGCGAGCTGCTGCCTTACGCGAGCTACTACCTGACCGGCTTCCTGCACGAGAAGCCGCTCGCGCTGCTGCGCACCGACATGGCCCGGCTCGGCATCGCCCGGGCCGAGGGCACCCGGGACCCCGAGGACAACATCGCCTCGCTCTGCGAAATGATGGCCGGGCTGATCCGCGGGCGCTTCGCGGGCCCGGCGGACCTGACCACGCAGCGCGACTTCTTCGCGGCCCACATCGCGCCCTGGGCCGGACACTTCTTCACCGATCTCGAGGGCGCGGAGAGCTCCGTCCTCTACGCGCCCGTGGGCGCCGTGGGGCGGCACTTCGTCGAGATCGAGCGCGAGGCGTTCCGCATGGGCCGCTGAGGCCCCGCGGACGATGGCTCCGGGCGCGGCCCGGACTGGACGGCCGCCCTGGGCGGCGATGGGAGGAAACGAGATGACGGACCAGAAGGCGGCGAGCCGCCGCGATTTCCTGAAGCTGGCCGCGACCGCGGCGCCGGCGGCGGCGGTCACGGTGGTGGCCGGCGGCACCGAGGCGGCGGCGGCCGAGACCGCGACGGCGGGGCTCCGCAAGACCGCGCACGTCGAGAAATATCTGGAAACCGCCCGGTTCTGAGGCGCGGGCCGCCGGCGCGCGGGTTGCGTGTGGCCCCGGGCGCCGGCCCCGCCTCTCGGGACAGGGTCCTAGGGAGAGCGACATGCTGAAAAAGAAGACGACAGCGAGCGCGAACGGGGTTGCGGGACGCCCCCGGGCCGCCTCGCCCGCGGCCGAGATCGCGGCCAGATCCGTCGACCGCCGCGGCTTCCTGCGCGGCTCGGGCCTCGCCATCGGCGGGCTCGCGG
>CAZWDE010000057.1:0-13081 GCA_964632555.1 uncultured Limibaculum sp. | reverse complement strand
TCATCGCGGCCATCGTCGCGCTGGCGCTGATCCCGGGCGGCACGTCCACCTTTGATGGGCGTTCGGGTCCGGCGTGCCGCCGCCCGCCCCGGAGCCACCGCCGCCCGCCTCGCCGCCGGCGCCCGGCTGGCCCGGCTGGGCCGGGGTCTCGGCCTCGCCGGCGTCGGGCGCCCCCCCGCCCCCAAGCGCCTGCCAGGTGCGCGCGCCGGGATCGACCCGCCCGTCGGCCTGACCAAAGGTCTTCTTCTGGAAGGCCGAGATGGCCCCGATGGTCTTCGGACCGCAGAGACCGTCCACGGTGAGCTTGGCGCCGGCCGCGTTGAGCAGCTGCTGCACCGAGGTGACGTCGTCCTTCTGGTTCTTGCCGCCGCGGCCGACCGACCCGGAGAGCGGCTTCACCGGCGCCGGCTTCTCCGGCTCGCCCCCCGCCTCCTCGGCGCCCGGGCCGGCGGCCGTCGGCGCTCCCGCCCCGCCCGGCGGCCCCGACGCGGCGTCGGGCGCGGGCGGCGGGCCGCCCTCGGCGGTCGCCATCTCCTTCTTCTTCGCCTCGTGGCGCTGGCACGCCTGGTGGAGCTTCTGCTCCACGCGCTTCAGCACGGCGAGCTCGTCCCGCGAGAACTGCGCCCCGCCGGCCATCTCGGCCTTGTACGCCTCGATGGCCTTGCGAACCTTCTCAAGACGGTCTTCCAATGCGACGGACATCCCAAAACTCCCAGAAATTCCTTCGGCGGCGGTACCGGCGGCGACACCTCGGTGCCCCCGACGGCTCACCGGGTTTCAAAATCGCGAAACCCAGTCCTTGAAATTGCCACAAATCGGCAGGAACCGGAAGGGAGACGCAGGGGAAAGCTGTCCGCCGGAGCGCCGGCGCTGGCCGGCCGGCCCCCGCCTCGCTAGACTGCCGCCGGTCGGGCGGGCCTCGGGCCCAAGGGCCACGGGGCGGGGAGCCCGATGCGCGCGATCCACATCGTCATGGGCGTCTGGCGCCCCGACCGGGAGCTGCTCGAGCGGCAGCTCGCCAGCATCGCGGCGCAGACGCACCGGCCGCTCTCGCTGCACGCCTGCCTCGACGGACCCGAGGCGCTCGACGCCGCGGGCCGCGCGGCCCTCGCGGCGGCGCTCGAGGGCCGCCACGTGGCGCTCGAGGTCCACACGGCCGAGGCCAATCGCGGCGTCGCGCGCAACGTTCTGGCCGGGCTCGGGCGGGCGGTCGCGGCGGCCGGGCCCGACGCGCTCTTCGCCTTCGCCGACCAGGACGACCGCTGGGCGCCGGACAAGCTCGCGCGGCAGGCGGAGGTGCTCGGCGAGCCCGGGGTCGCGCTCTGCCACCACGACGCCCGGCTGGTGGATCGGCGGGGGATCGAGACCGCGCCGTCGATGTTCGCCCTCGAGCGCCGGATCGCGGAGCCCGACCCGGTCGACCTCTTCTTCGTCAACGGCGTCACGGGCATGACGGCCGCGATGACCCGCGAGACCGCGGCGCGGGTGGCGCGCGGGATGCCCGCGGGGACGCCGATCCTGCACGACCACTGGGCGGCGCTCGTGGCCATGGCCTGCGGCCGGCTGCGCCGGATCGAGGCGCCGCTGGCCGATTACGTTCAGCACGGGGCCAACCAGATCGGCGCCGGGCGCAAGCCCCCGATCGCCTGGTCGAGGGGCCTCTCGGAAACGCGCGGGACCCTCGCGCGCCTCCGCTCGGGCTTCGAGGGCCGCCGGGCGGTCTTCGCCGCGCTCGCCGCGGCCGCGGGGGACGCGCCGGGCTGGCCGGCGATGGCCGCCCGCCTCGCGCCGCTGCTCGCCGAGCGGCCCGACCCGCGGGCGCTTCTCGCCGAGATCCGCCGCGCGCGCCGGCTGCCGACCCCGGACGTGCGGGCCAACCTGCTCCGCCATGCGGCCGGCGCCGCCGCCGCGCGCCTCGGCCTCGGGGCCGAGGATCCCGCCCTACCGGCTAGCTGAGCCCGGCAGCCCCGGCGGGACGGCGCCGATGCGGGGACCGCACCCGGACCGGCGCGAGGCGTCCCTCCACGGCCCTTGGGACAACGACCGGCGCCGAGCGCGCGCGGCCGACGCACGGGGGCCGCCGCGCCGGCATCGTTCGCCCGGCCCCGCCTATCCGAAGGGATAGCCCGGTTAACCGTCCGCGCCGTGGCGCCGACCGGCGCCGACCGTCAGAAGGGGCGCGTCGGCTCCTCGGGAAGGGACAGGGCGGTGCGTGCGATGCGAGGTGTGAAGCGGCGGGACGGCGGGACCCGCCATGGCGGCCGTCGGGCCGCAAGCGCGAGCGACCGGCGGCGATCCCCGGCGCTCGCGGCGGCGGCGCTCGCGGCCCTGACCGTCGCGAACCCGGCAGCGGCCGATCCGGCCTTCACCCGCTTCGAGCGCCCGGCCGGCTTCACCCGCGACGCCGACCTCAACCGCGCGATCACCCGCAGCCCGATCGGCGCGAGCGCCACCGCGATCGCGCAGGGCAACCTCGTCTCGATCCAGCAGGAGGGGCGCGGCAACACGATCGTGCTCAATCTCGAGCAGACCAACACCGGCGCCGTCTCGGCGAACGCGGCGCTCAACGGGACGCTCGACCTTGACTGAGGGCCGCGGCATCCGCCGGGCGGGCCTCGCGGCCGCGCTCCTGAGCCTCGTCGCCGGGTGTGGCGTCGCGCCCTGGCCGGACGAGACGGGCCGCTACGCCCGCCCGATCGGCACCGCGCCGGTGACCGACAACGCGACGCCCTACTCGGCCGAGCTCGCCTGCCTCGCGGGCCGGATCGGGCCGGAGCGACCGACCTTCGCCGTCGGCGAGCTGCGCGACTACACCGGCCGCTACTCGGAATTCGGCGGCAATCAGGTGACGCAGGGCGCGGCGCTGATGGCGATCTCGGCCGCCGGCAAGCTCGGCCTGCCGCTCGTCGAGCGGCTCGACACCGCGCTGGCGGAGCACGAGCTGAAGCTCGCCAACAACAACCTGATCGGCGAGAGCGGCGAGGTGCGCCTGATCCGCCCGGGCTCGATCCCGGGCAGCGACCTCTTCCTGATCGGCGGCATCACCGAGCTCAACTACAACATCCGCTCGGTCGCCGGCGAGGCGTTCTACTCCTCGGGCGGGCTCGGCGGCCGGCTCTACGTGATGAATGTCGGGCTCGACCTCCGCCTCGTGGAGACCGAGACGCTGCGCGTCGTCGACGTCGTCAGCTACCAGAAACAGATCCTCGGGCGCGAGATCCGCGCCGGGGTCTTCGAGTTCTTCGGCGAAAACCTCTTCGACCTGTCCCTCGAGGAACGGGCGCTCGAGCCGGTGCAGCTGGCCGTGCGCGCGATGGTCGAGAAGGCCGTCGGGGAAATGGCGCGCAGGCTGTTCGGACTGGACCCCGCCACCTGCGCGCCATCCGCGGAGGGCGAGGCCGTTTCCTCGCCGCAACCGACCCAAGGGTCACCGAACGGAGTGTAACCATGACGACGATCCTCAAGGCAACCGCCGCTCTCGCGCTTCTCGCCGCCCCGGCCTTCGGCCAGGACCTCGGCAACATCCAGGCCGACGTCTCGGAGAAGACCCAGCCCGTGCTGAACGGCACGCTGGATCTGGGCGGCGAGGTGATGTTCAACCCCTCGAGCGTCGGCGGCAGCGTCGATGTCGGCGCCCTCGCCGGCGAGACGACCGTCGAGGTCAGCGACCAGATCGACAGCGTGAACGGCAAGGTGCTCGCCACCGCCACCAACGTGACGCACCAGGTCAACAACGGCGACCTGCGCTCGGTCGCGGCGGTGGGCGTCAACGCCGGCAACCGCGCCGCCGACATCACCGCGGCCGCGATCGGCAACTCGCTCTCGGTGGTCAACGGCATCAGCCAGTGACGCGCCCGGCCCGCCCCCTCGCGGGGCGGGTCACCCGCCCGCCGCGCCGAAAAGGCCGGCGTCGCGCGCGATCATCGCCGCGTGGGTGCGGTTGCGCGCCTCGAGCTTGCGGCAGAGCGTCTTGACGTGGAGCTTGATCGTCACCTCGCGGAGGTCGATCTCGCGCGCGATCTCCTTGTTGGAGAGGCCGCGGCAGAGCCCCTCGAGCACCTGCAGCTCGCGCGCCGAGAGGCGGGCGGCCAGCGGGTGCCGCGGCGCCTCGGGCGGCTCGGTCAGGACGGCGACCGGCGCGTAGCGCTCCCCCGCCACCATCATGCGCACGGCATGGACGAGCGAGGCCGCCGCCATCGTCTTCGGCAGGAAGCCGGCCGCGCCCGCCTCGAGCGCGTCGCGCGCCACCGTGCGGTCGGCGGTGCCCGACATCATGGCGACCGGGCGGCCCGCGTTGACGGCCCGCGCCCGCGCCAGCCCCTCGAGCCCGGCCATGCCCGGCATCGCGTAGTCGAGCAGCACGAGATCGAACGGCCCGTCGCTCTCGATCCGGGCGAGGGCCGCGTCGAGATCGCCCGCCGCGACGACGGCCACGTCGCCGTCCCGCTCGAGGAAGGCCGAGATCGTGTCGCGCACGAGGTCATGGTCGTCGGCGATCAGGATCCGCATCGTCCGTTCCGGCAACTCCGCCCGCGCCCTTGATCGCGCCTGCGGCGGCGGCGAGCAAGGCCGCCGGCTCGACGGGCTTGGCGAGCGTCGCGGCGAACGCCCCGCGCGCCCGCTCGCCGATCGGCAGGGCGCTGACCAGCAGCACGGGCAGGCGCGGCGCCACCCGGTGAACGGCGCGCGCCAGCGCCTCGCCGGTCATCTCGGGCATGTCGTAGTCGGTCACCACGAGCGACCAGCCGTCGGGATCGGCGCGGACCGCGGCCAGCGCGTCGGCGGGGTGCACGGAGGTCGCGGCCTCGGCGCCGGCGCGCTCGAGGACGGCGGCGATCACCTGCGCCACCGCCTCGTCGTCGTCGCAGACGAGGACGGTCGCGCCGGAGAGCGCGGCGGCATCGGCGGCGCGGTCGGGGCCGACGACGCCCGGGGCCGAGGCGAGCCCGTCGAGCGGCCAGAAGACCTCGAAGGTGGTGCCCTTTCCCGGCGCCGAGCCGACGGCAAGCGCGCCCTCGGCCGCGCGCACGAGCGAGGCGACCACGGCGAGGCCGAGGCCCGTGCCGGCGGCGCCCTTGGTCGAGTAATAGGGCCGGAAGATCCGGTCGAGCGCGTCCTCGGGCATCCCGCTGCCGGTGTCGGCGACCCGGATCGTGGCGTAGCGCGCCCCGGGCCGCAGCCGCCCGACGCGCGGCGTTCCGGCGACCGCGCCCGCCGTCCCGTCGGCGAGCGCGAGCGCGATGGCGCCGGGCCGGCCCTCCATGGCGTCGCGCGCGTTGATCGCGAGGTTGAGGATCACCTGGAGGAGCGCCGTCGCGTCGGCCTCGGCCATGAGCGGGAGGTCGGGCATCTCGAGCTCGAGCGCGATCTCCCGCGGCAGGCCCGCCCGCAGCAGGTCCGCCGCCTCGCGGACCGGCTCGCGCAGGTCGATCCGGCTCGTCCGGGGCGTCCGCGCGCCGAGGTCGAGCATCCGCCGGACGAGCTCGGCCGCCCGGTCGCAGGCCGCCGAGATCCGCGCCAGATGCGCCGTGGCCTCCGCATCCGCGTCGCCGTCGTGGCGCAGCAGCGCCGCCGACCCGGCGATCGCGGACAGCAGGTTGTTGAAGTCGTGCGCGAAGCCCGCGGCGAGCTGGCCGACCGCCTCCTGCCGCTGGGCGATCTGCAGCTGCTCGCGGAGCCGCGCGCGCTCGCGCTCGCTCTGCTGGCGGGCCGAGGTGTCGCGCGTGACGCAGACGATCCCGGCGGTGCGCGAGAAGCTGAGCGAGACCTCCTGCGGCACCGGTTCGCCGTCCCGGCGCCGGCCCACCACCTCCCCGCGCCAGCGACCGGTGCGGCGCAGCTCGGGCATCGCGACCTCGGCGATGTGCCGCGCGCCGGCGTCGTCGTAGAGGATCGACCACGGGCGGCCGAGCACCTCCGCCTCCTGCGCATAGCCGAACATCGCGAGATGGCTCGGGTTCATGTAGACGAACCGCCCGCCCTCGTCGGTCACCGCGATGCCGTCCTGCGTCGCGTCGATCGCGGCGGCGCGCTGGGCGGTCAGCCGCTCGGCCGCCTTGAGGCTCGTCACGTCGGTGGCGATCGACACGGCGCCGCCGTCGGCGGTCGGGCGGTCGTTGACCAGGACGATGCGCCCGTCGGGCAGGCGCTCCTCGCGGTCGCGCCCGCCGGCGAAGAGCGCGTCGCGCCGGGCGAGCGCGAGGCGCCGGGCGTTGCGCTTCGGCGTTCCGAGATCGGCGAGCCGGCGCGTCCAGGCCGCCGCGAAATCCGTCCCTTCGAGGAAGACCGCCGTGTCGCTCTCGAAGAAGTCTCGAAAGCGGCGATTGGCGAACACCACGCGGCCGTCGCCGTCGACCAGCAGCACGCCCTCGGAGGTCGAGGAGAGCGCGCCCACCAGCCGTCGCTCGGCGGCGTCGCGCGCGGCGAGCGCCTGGCGCTCGGCGGTGATGTCGACCTGCGTCGCGACGAGGAACTCCGCGTGCCCGGCCCGGTCGAGCACCGGGTAGAGCGTCAGCCGGGTCCAGAGGAGCTGCCCGTCGCGCCGGCGGCTGCGGAGCTCGAAGGTTCCCGAGCCCCGCCGCCCGACGGTCTGCCGGAAGCGCTCCCCCTCGGGCGAGCCGGCGGGCTCGGCGCTGAGACCGAGGCAGCCCTGCCCGAGCGCCGACTCGCGCGAATGCCCGGTCAGCGCGACGAAGGCCTCGTTGACGTAGACGAGCGGGGCCTCCGCCTGCCGCGCGTCGGCGACCGCGACGCCGGCCGAGGCGCCCTCGATCACCGCCTCGAGCAGCCCCCCGCGCCCGGTGACGGCGGCGGGCAGGCCCGGGCCGCGCGCCGCCCGCGCCTCAGGCCGTGGCGCTGCCATAGGCGGCCTCGACCATCTCGCCGGCGATCGCGCCGTAGGCCTCGGTCCAGGCGTCGCGCTCGGCCGCGCCGAACCCGTCGCCGAGCATCTGCTGGAGCGTCCAGACGAGCGCCTCGCCGACCGGCGCGTAGTGCTCGGCCGCGACGCCGTAGCCGACATGGCGCACCGCCAGCGCCCGCGCGGCCGGCAGCAGGGCGTCGGGATCGTCGAGATGATCGACCACGAAGCCGAGCGTGTCGACGAGCTTGCGGCCCTGCGCGCCGAGGTCGCTGCGGAACAGCGGGCGCGTCTGCGGCGCGATGCGGAACAGCCGGCCGTAGAACAGCGCGGCCGCCATCTCGGGCACCGGCGCCACCCGCGCCCAGGTGGTGCGGATCGCCGCGATCTGTCGTTGGGTCAGCGCCATCGCCGGGGCTCCGCTCGTCTCCCGGGCGCTCTAGCACCGTCCCCGCCGGCTGTCATCGATCCGCGTCGGCGGGACGGCCCTGCGACGCCTTGTCCGTCGGGGGCATGGGCCCCACCCTCTCGGGCAACGCGCAACCCCAGGGAGGCCCAGCCATGCGCATCCTGCACAGCATCGCCGCCGCCGCGGCCCTCGCCGCCATCGGCCCCGCCCCCGCTCCGGCCGACGACGCGGCCGAGCGGAACCCGGTCGCGATCGAGGAATGGGAGATCGACGCGGGCGGGCGGCCCCGCGATCCCTTCGCCGCCGGCCCGGACACCGTCTGGTTCGTCGGCCAGGCGGGCGACTATATCGGCCGGCTCACACCCTCCGCCGGCGAGGTCGCGATCCGCCCGCTCGAGGACGAGCCGGGCCCGCACAACCTGATCGTCGGCTCGGACGGGATCGTCTGGTACGCCGGCAACCTCGCCGGCTATATCGGCCGCTACGACCCCGAAGCCGACCGGATCGAGCGGATCGCGATGCCCGACCCCGAGGCCGGCGATCCGCACACGCTGGTGTTCGACGAGGGCGAGGCGCACATCTGGTTCACCGTCCAGATCGGAAACTTCGTCGGCCGTCTCTCGCTCGCCGACCGGAGCGTCGACCTGATCGAGGTGCCGACGCCGAACGCCCGCCCCTACGGCATCAAGACGGGCCCCGACGGCACGGTCTGGGTCGCGCTCCTCGGCACCAACAAGCTCGCCTCGGTCGACCCCGAGACCATGGAGATCGCGGAACACGAGATCCCGGAGGCCGACGCTCGCCCGCGCCGGCTCGAGGTGACCCGCGACGGCGCGGTCTGGTACGCCGACTACCGCCGCGGCGTGGCCGGCCGGTTCGAGCCCGCGGCCGGTCGCTTCGACGAGATCGAGCTGACCGCGGGCCCGGACGGGCGCCCCTACGGCACCGCGCTCGACGCGGCCGGCGTCTTCTGGGTGGTCGAGACCGGGCCGCAGCCCAACCGCATGGTCGGGATCGACACCGCGTCGGCCGAGATCGTGTCGGTCACGGCGATCCCGTCGGGCGGCGGGACCGTGCGCCACATGCATCACTTCGCGCCCGAGGGCGAGGTCTGGTTCGGGGCCGACACCGGCACGGTCGGCCGCGCCGCGGTCGCCGACCGCTGAGGCGCCGCCCGGCCGGGCGACGGCTCCGGCCGGGCTCAGCCGCCGGCGTCCGGCGCCTCGGTCACCTCGCCGACGATGAAGAGCGGGCGCTGGCGCACCTCGATCGCGATGCGCCCGACATATTCGCCCACGATGCCGATCGCGATCATGTTGAGCGCGCCGAAGAACAGGATCAGCGTCAGCAGCGAGGCGTAGCCCGGCACCTCGACCCCGACGACGAGCGTGCGCACGACGATGAACGCGGCGTAGAGCAGCGCGAGCACGGCCACGGCCCCGCCCAGATAGCCCCAGATCCGGAGCGGAAGCGTGGTCGAGCCGGTGATCCCGTCGAGCGCGAAGTTCCAGAGCTGCCAGAGCTTCCACTTCGTCCGGCCGGCGCTGCGGGCGTCCCGGGTGTAGGGGATGCTCGCCTGCCGGAAGCCGACCCAGGAGACCAGCCCCTTCATGAAGCGGACGCGCTCCGGGATCCGGTTCAGCTCCTCGACGACCGCGCGGTCGAGCAGGCGGAAATCGCCGACATTCGGCACGATCGGGTAGGCCGCGAGCCGGTTGTAGATCCGGTAGAAGAGATCGGCCGTCGCCCGCTTGACCATGCCGTCCGAGCTGCGGTCGGAGCGCACCGCGTTCACCACGAGGAAGCCGTCGCACCACGCATTGACCATCTCGGGCAGAAGCTCCGGCGGGTCCTGCAGGTCGACGTCCATCGGCACCACGGCGTCCCCCCGCGCATAGGCGAGCCCGGCCGCGAGGGCCGCGTCCTTGCCGAAGTTCCGCGACAGCCGCACGAGCCGGAGCCCCGAGCCCGGCGCCATCCGCGCCGCGATCCGCTCGGCGGTCGCGTCGCGGCTCCCGTCGTCGACGAACACGATCTCGGCGCGCCCCCCGGGTCCGAGGCGCTCGCGCGCCACCGCGAGCGGGCCGGCGAGGCGCTCGAGGAAGAGATCGATCGCCGCCTCCTCGTTGAAGACCGGCACGACGATCGAGAGCAGCGGCGCCGATCCGGCCTCCTTCGGCGTCATTTCTCGCTTTCCGCCGCGTAGATCTGGATGAGCAAGGCGCGATAGGCGATCGGCGCGCCGACCGGGCGCAGGCCCGCCGCGCGCCACGCGGCGTCGAAGCGGGGGTCCCGCCGGAGCCAGGCGAGGAGGTCGAAGCCGGGCCGCGCGAAGAACACCTTGCGCTCGGACACGTCGACGCCGACGCGCACCGGCGGCGACGCCACGAACGCGCGCAGAATGCGGTCGCGGAACCACGCTTCGCGTGCAGCCACGACCTCGGGCGGCGCGGGGTCGAGGATGCCGGACAGGCCGGCCTCCTCGATCAGCCCCGGGATCGGAAAATGACTGAGCGAACTCCCCGCCCAGCGCGCCTCGATGAAGGGCAGCGTCAGCGACGTGACCACCACGGACGGCGAGATCACGAGGATCGGGTCGCCCGGCCGGGAAGGCGCGAGGGCCGCCACCAGCGGGTGGTCGAGCCACCGCGCGCGGAGCCCGTTGGCCCGCGCCTCCTCGATCGCCGAAAGCCCCAGCGATCCGGCGGCGGCGAGCGCGAGGGCAAGGGCGGCGCCCGCCGCGGCGGGCCGCCTCGAGAACCGGTCGATGGCCGCCGCGGCGAGGACGACCGCCGCCAAAACGGCGAAGAGATCGACGGGCAGGCGGTGGTAGCGGAAGCCCAAGCCCTGCCAAAGCGCGACCGCGAGGCCGACCGCCAGCATCGCGAGAGCGGTCGCGGTCGTCCAGACCGCAAGAGCGCGGTCCTGCCGCGGCGGCGGAAGCAGAAGGACCGCCGCGAGGAGAAGGGCCGCGACGGTCGCGAGAAAGCGCCCCGTCAGAAGCCTGGGCGCCACCGTCGCGATGTCCGAGGCATAGCGCCCGTAAGTGTCGAGGGAAAACGGCACGATCTCGGTCAGCCAGACCGGGTGCGCCGCGACAAAGCCGGCGTAGAACGCCGCCGCGACAAGGCCGGCGGTCCAGGTCTCCAGCAGGCATCGCCCCGGTCGCCCCCGGCTCCGGAGGAGGTCGAGCGCGCCGAGCACGAGCCCGAAGGCGAGGAAATGCGGCTTGAGGAACAGCGCGGCGCCGGCGAGCGCGCCCGCCGCGAGCCGCAGCGCAACGCCCGCTGCCGGGGGATAGCCGCCACCCGCGAGAACGACGGCGACGGTGCAGGGCAGGATCCCCGCGACGAGCAGGTGCTCACGGCGCCCGAGGTCGCCAGTGCCGAGCATCAGGACGGCCGGCAGCCCGATCGCCAGCGCGATCCAGGCCGCCGGCGCGAGCGCCGGCCGCAGCCGCCGCATCATGCCGACCGTGAGCAACCCCGCCGCGCCGGCGAGCGCCAGCATCAGCGCCTTGTGGGTGAGGTCGGGCGGCGTCCCGGCGGCGCGCGCGAACGAGACCGAGAGCCAGCCGAGCCACGGGGCCGCGGCCGTGTTGAACTCGATCAGGTCGGTGTAGAGCGCTCGGCCGTCAGCGAGCCGTCCGCCGGTCGCCACGAAATAGGCGACGTCGTGATCGATCATGACCGGCGCGTGCAGGGCGGTCGCCAGAGCGATCAGCACAGCTGCGGCGGCCGCCGGACCCGCCGCGAACCCGCGTGCCTCCCGGCGGCGCGGCCGGCCCGGCCGCTGCCCCTCGGCCCCGTCGAGTTTGCCTTCCTCCAACGCCACGGCGCCGCCCTTTCGAGCCGGTTGCGATTTTGTCTTCCTACTGCCATGACGTCGGAGCGCGCGCATCCCTTTTCGGACCGGCGCCGGCCAGCGAAGGCCGGTCGGCGGCCCGCGGAGCACCGCGCGTCGGGCCCGTGTGGCCGACCGGTTGGGAGGATCGGACATCGACGAGGATCGGGCATCGACGCGACACGGGCCCGCGCCGACGCGCTGGTCCCGCCTGGCCGACCGCGGCGGTCTCGGCCGCTATGCGGCCGTCGGCCTCGGGGTCGCGGCGGTCTACTTCGCGCTCGCCTCCGCGCTCTCGGCCGGCACCGGCCTCGACCTCCAGACGAGCTCGTGGATCGCCTATCTCGCCGCGGTCGTGCTGCAGCACATCGGGCACAGCCTGATCACATTCGGCACCGACCTTCTCGAGCGGCGGCGGATCGTGCGCTTCGCAGTGCTGATCGCGACCGGGTCGCTGGCCTCCGCGACCGTCGTCTGGCTCGGCGAGCGGATCGGGCTGCCGTCGAGCGCGGTCTTCGTCGCCGTGATGGCCGCCGCCGTGGCGCTCAACTTCGTGGCGCTGACGCTCTGGGTCTATGTCGCCGACGCGCCGGCCCGGACCGCGGGCGGGCGCGCCCGATGACCGACGCGGCCGGGACCGAGCGCGCCGACGTCCTGAGAGGCGTCCAGGAGACCCTCTACACCTCCCGCAATCCGAGCCGCCGGTGGCTGCACTGCACCCGGCGCGACCGGGTCATCCGCGAGATCGAGCGGATCGGCCTGCCGGCACGGCGCCGGGCCCTCGAGGTCGGTCCGGGCTCGGGGGTGTACCTGCCGACGCTCTGCCGGATGTTCGACGCCGTGACCGCGCTCGACGTCGAGCCGGCGCATCTCGAGACCGCCGCGCGCATCGCCTCCGAGCATCCCAACCTCCGGCCGCTCGAGGCCGATCTTCTGACGCAGGCCTGGCCCGATCCCTTCGATCTCGTGCTCTGCTCGGAGGTGCTGGAACACGTGCCGGACCCCGGCGCCTTCGTCTCGGGGCTCGCGCGGGCGGTCGCGCCGGGCGGCGCGCTCGTCCTCAGCACGCCGCAGCCCTGGAGCAGCATGGAGCTCGTCTGCCGCGTCGGCCTCGCGCCGCCGCTGATCGGGCTCGTCCGGCGCATCTACCGCGAGCCGGTGGAGCCGACCGGCCATATCAGCCTCACCTCGCGACGGAGGGTGCGCGCGCTGCTCGAGCGGGCCGGCTTCGAGATCCTCTCGCACGACCGTTTCGGGCTCTATCTGCCGGTGATCGCGGAGTTCGGGGGCGTGGCGGGACAGCGCGCGGCCGCCGCGGGCGAGCGGCTCCTCCACGCGGTGGGGCTCGGCCGCTGGCTGCTGTGGACCCAGCTCTGGGTCGCGCGGCGCCGACACTGAGCGCGGCCAGCGGCCCGGCGGAGGGCCCCCGCGCGGGTCAGGGCCCGAGAATCGCGTGGCTGTCCGGGCGATCCGGATCGATCCCGTGCCAGAGCGCCGTCTGGCGCATCAGCGCGTCGCGCGCCGCGGCCGGCGTGTCCGGGCCGAGCGCATTGCGGATCGCGCCCGGGTCGGGCTGCAGCATCACCACCTCCCAGAACCGGTAGCCGCGGCCGAGGAGGTCGCCCGGCGCCGCCGCCCCGGTCAGGTCGAGCGCGACGACGCGGCGCGGGCCGAAGGTCGTCGCCTCGTCCGTGTGGATCGTCCTGTAGCGGATCGGCGTGCCGTCGGGCGCCTCGTAGAGCTCGCGCTCCACGACGTAGCGGGGCGCGACGCTGCGCGCGAGCGCGTCGAGCTCGGCCGGGCCGGGAGCGGGCTCGGCGAGGCCGAGCCGGGCGAGGGCCTGCCAGCGGAGCGCCCGCGCGAAGTCCGGCGCGCCCCACCAGAGGACGAGGGGTCCGCCCGCGAGCAGCAGCGCCGCCGCCAGCGCCGGGCCGAGCCACCGGCGGCGCGGCGCCGCTCTCCCCGTCCCG
>CAZWDE010000056.1:6232-13128 GCA_964632555.1 uncultured Limibaculum sp. | reverse complement strand
GCGCCGATCGGGGGCGGGCGCCCCGCTTCCCGCGCGGGACGCCCCGAACGACGGCCCTGTCAGCCGAGCGCCGCCAGCACCCGGTCGGGCGTGAAGGGCATGTGCCTCAGCCGGCGGCCGGTCATCGCGAAGACGGCGTTCGCGATCGCCGCCGGCACGAAGGGCGTGCCCGCCTCGCCGAGCCCGGTCGGCGGTGCGTCGACATCGGCGAAGGCGATCTCGATCTCGGGGTGCTCGTCCATCCGCAGGATCTCGTAGTCCCAGAAGTTCGACTGCTGCACCTCGCCGCCGCGAATCGTCACGCGCTCCTTGAGCGCGCTCGAGAGGCCGAAGAGGATCCCGCCCTCGACCTGGCCCCGCGCGGTCTTCGGCGTGATCACGAGGCCCGCATCGACGGCGGCCCAGACCCGCGGCACCGTGATCCGGCCCGTCTCCCGGTCGAGCGCGACCTCGACGACGCCCGCCACCATGGTCGGCCCGTAGCCCGCGAAGGCGAGGCCGAGCGCCGTGTCCTCGCGCGGACGATCCCAGTCGGACATCGCGGTCACGCGGTCGAGGAGCGCGCGGCCGCGGGGGTTCTCGGCCAGCAGCTCGCGGCGCAGGGCGAGCGGGTCGCGCCCGGCCTCCGCCGCCACCTCGTCGACGAAGGCCTCGGCCGCGAAGCCCGTGTAGCTCGCCCCGATCGCGCGCCACGGGATGACACGGGCGGCGCGCTCGGTGACGACATGCTCGGCCGAGACGTCGGCGACGCCGTAGTGCGGCAGGTCCGAGCCCCGCATGGAGATGATGTCGTTCGGTCGCACCTGCTCCCAGCGCACGGGGTTGAAATAGGCGATCACCGAGGGCGTCGCGACGCGGTGGCGCCACCCGGCGACCCGGCCCTCGCGGTCGAGCCCGGCGGTCAGGCGCTGCACGGCCGCGGGGCGGAACCAGCCGTGCCGGAGATCGTCCTCGCGCGTCCAGACCACCTTGACCGCCCGGCCCGTCGCGCGCGCGCAGAGGAGGGCGTCGCGGACGAACTCCTGCATGAGCGGCGTGCGCCGGCCGAAGCTGCCGCCCATGGTCATCATGTGGAGGCGCACCCGGTCGGGCGTGGTGCCCAGCACCTCGGTGACCGTGGCGGTCGTGAGCGTCTGGGTCTGGGTGCCGGCCCAGACCTCGGCGCCCTTGCCGTCCGGCTCGACCCGCGCCACGCAGGCCATCGGCTCGAGCTGGGCGTGGTAGGCGTGGTCGGTGCGGTACTCGGCCTCGACACGGCGCGCCGCGGCGGAGATGGCGCCGGCGGCGTCGCCGCGGGCGTGCCACACGGCCGCGTCCCGCGCCGCGTCGGCGGCGGCCTCGGCATAGGCCTCGAGGGCGGCCTCGTCGTCGAAGGCGCGGGCCGGGGCCTCCTCGCTCCAGCGGATCGCGAGCGCGTCGCGCGCGGCGAAGGCGGTCTCGAGGCGCTCCGCCACCACGGCCACGCCGTCCGGCAGGTCCACGACATCGATCACGCCCGGCATCGCGCGGGCCTCGGCGTCGTCGATCGCGAGCGCCCGCTCGCCTTCGACCGGCGCCCGGGCCACGGCCGCGTAGGCCATGCCCGGCAGCCGCACGTCGATCGCATACTCCGCCGCGCCGCGGCTCTTCGCCGGGATGTCGCGCCGCGGGACGTCCTGCCCGACGAGGCGGTAGGCGGCGCGCGGCTTGAGGTCGGCCTCGGTGGCCTCCGGCACCTCCAGCGTGCCGTCGTCGAGCGCGGCGAGCTCGCCATAGGAGAGCGCGCGGCCCGTTTCGGGGTCGACCACCCGTCCGGGCTCGGTGGCGAGGCGGGCCGCCGGCACGCCCCACTCGCGCGCGGCGAGCGCGATCAGCAGCTTGCGGGCCGAGGCGCCGGCCAGCCGCAGCGTGTCGAAATAGGCCATCACGGCGGTGCTGCCGGCGGTGTAGAGGAGCCCGCCGAAGATCCTGTTGCCATAGGCCCGGTCGTCGCGGTCGAGCTGCTCGACGACCACGCGGTCCCAGTCGGCGTCGAGCTCCTCGGCGAGGATCAGCGGCAGGCCCGTGGAGCTGCCCTGGCCCATCTCCGTCATCGGGAAGACGATGCGGGTCTCGCCCGAGGGCGCGATGGTGAGCCAGATGCCGGGCTCGAGCGGGGTCGCCTCGGCGCGGGCGAGGCGCGCGGCGGGCCCGGCGAGGCCGAGGGCGAGCGCGATGCCGCTGCCGGCGAGCACGGCGCGGCGCGTCGGGCGGAGGGCGGTGGGGGTGGCGTCGGTCATGGCATCCTCCTCACGCATCGCCGGCGGCGCGTTCGACGGCGCGGACGATCCGCGGGTAGCTGCCGCAGCGGCAGAGATTGGCGGACATGTGCGCGCGGATCTCCTCGCGCCCGGGGTTCGGGCTGCGGGCCAGCAGTTCGGCCGCCTTCATGATCTGGCCCGACTGGCAGTAGCCGCACTGCGCGACCTCTTCGGCGATCCAGGCCTCGACCAGCGGATGCTCCGCTCCGGCGAGCCCCTCGATGGTGGCGACCTCTCGGCCGTCGGCCTCGCCCACGGTGGTGAGGCAGGAGAACACCGCCGTTCCGTCGAGATGGACGGTGCAGGCGCCGCACAGGCCGGCGCCGCAGCCGAACTTGGTGCCGGTCAGCCCGAGATGCTCGCGCAGCACCCAGAGCAGCGGCGTCGAAGGCTCGGCGTCGGTCTCCCGCGCCTCTCCGTTCACGGTCAGTCGGATCATGATGAACTCCCTGTCGCGCGCCGCGGCGGCGCCGGTTCGCATCGGCCGGGCGGCGCGCGGCCGCCCGGCGGGTCGTGTCAGCCGCCCCGGGCCGCGGTCACGGCGGAGGTCTCCGCCAGCGAGGCGCGGGCGGCCTCGCGCGGCGAGAGGCCCTCGACGTCCACGAGCCGGCCCATCTCCGTCACCGCCCCGACCGGGATCTCGAGCGCCGAAAGCCGCTCGAGGGTCGCCGGCGAGAGCTTTCCGCGCAGGCTCTTCCGGCCGAGAAGATAGGCCGTGTCCCGCGGACCATAGGCTCCTCGCGGTTCCGTGAGCGGACGGACCTCGAAAGCCGCGTTCACCCAGAGCGGGAACACCACCCACTCGCCGGCCTCCACGGCCTCGCGGACCGTGCCGGGCCATGCCGACGGCGCCGCCGCGGGCCAGTCGTCGCCCGCCCCCCGGAGCGCGGAGGCCTCCATCACGCGCCGCCCGCCGGTGGTGAGCCCGGTCGCCTCCGGTCGCGAGACGATGCGCGCGGGCATCCGGGCCTGGACCTCGGGCTTCGCGAGATCGGCGATCGAGGCGACGGCGTCCTCCGCCACGTCGTGCGGCACCGCCCGGTGGAACCGGGCGTCGTCGTCGCGCGCCGTGATGCGGAAGGTCACGTCCTCGACGGGGGCGAAGAGCGCCGCGTGCCCGCCCGGCCGCCAGGTCGCCGCGAGGATGTCGACCTCGCCCGCCCCGAGCCGGGGGAAGATCCCGGCATGGCTGCCGACGGTGAGCTCCACCTCGTAGCCGTCGCGCTCGAGGAGTTCCTGCACCACGGCGCCGGTGACCGCGGAGACGGAGAGCCCGACCTGTCCGAGCCGGATCGTCGGGCGGGCCTCGTCGGCCTCGGCGGGCGGGCAGACGAGGCAGGCGGCGAGGCCCGTGGCGACGAGGGTGAGGGGCGGGAGAAGGTCCTTCATGCGTGGTCCTCCGGCGGGGAACTCCGACGCGGCCGACATGTGCGCCGGGCGGCTCCCGGACAAACGCGTTGTTCTCGCCCACTGTTGAGATATTCTCATCTCATGCCGGAGCGCATCGATCACCTCTCGGCCCTGCGCGCCTTCGCGGTTGCCGCGCGGGCCGGAAGCTTCAAGGAGGCCGCCGCCCGGCTGGCCGTGTCGCCCTCCGCCGTGTCGCATCAGATCCGCACCCTCGAGGCCCATCTCGGGCGCCGGCTCTTCGAGCGGAGGTCCCGGGCGATCGCGCTGACCGAGGCGGGCGCGGCGCTTCTGCCGGGGGTCGAGGAGGGCTTTCGGTCGATCGGCATCGCCGTGCGCGAGACCCGCTCGCTGGAGCGGCCGGCCGAACTGCGCGTGACCGCCGGGCCCGGGATCACCGCGAAATGGCTCGCCCCGCGGGCCTATGCCTTCCGCGAGCGCTATCCCGCGATCCGTCTCGAGATCGAGACCTCGACGCGGGTCGCCGACCTCGCCCGCGCGCCCTTCGACGTGGCGATCCGGTTCGGCCCCGGCGACTACCCGGGATGCGACGTGATCCGGCTCTTCGGCGAGGCGTTCACCCCGCTCTGCGCCCCGGCGCTCGCGGCGACCGGGCCGCACCCCCTCGGCCCGGCGGAGAACCTCGCCCGGCACCGCCTGTTGCAGGAGGAGCCGACACTGCCCGGCACGCCCGACTGGACGGACTGGCTGGCGGCGGCGGGGCTCGACCGCGGCCTCGCGAGGGGCGGACAGCGCTTCGCCCAGGCCGACCATGCGATCCAGGCCGCGATCGACGGGTCCGGCGTGCTGCTCGGCCGGCTCGCCATCGCGGCCGGCGACATCGCGGCGGGCCGGCTCGTCCGGCCCTTCGCCACGGTGCTGCGATCGCGCCACGCCTACCACTTCGTCACGGACCGTGGACGCCTGCGCGAGGGGCCGATCCGCGCCTTCCGCGACTGGATCTCGGACGAGGTGCGCGCCGCGGGCCTGCCCTAGGGGCGAGGGGCGCGGGGCCGATCCCGACCGCCCATCGGGGCCGGCCGGCCGGGGCACCGCGGCGGCCGTCGCCCCCGGGGCCCGGCTCACCAGGCCTTGCCGTCCTCGATCCGCACGAGCGCGCCGCTTTCGCTGCCGTCGGCGCGATCCTTGTGCGGCGTGCCGTCGATCATCAGGACATGCAGGCAGCGCAGGCGACCCGCGTCGCGTCCGTGCCACGACAGGCAGATCCGGTCGTCCTCGGCGACGCCGTGGAAGCCGGTGCCGCGCCAGTCGCCGCCGATCGCCCCGGGCGCCTGGTCGCACAGGCGCGCGGCCGACCGCGGCGCCCGCAACCTCGCAAGGAACATGGCCGGCCCGGCCGGCCGCGTCGACGGGCGTGACCGCGCCGCGGCATCCGGGGCTGCGCGTGACCACCGCAAAACGGCCCGTGGTCGACCCCCGACCGCTCGGTCCCCGAACCGGTCGGCGTCCGGGGCACCGCGTGCGGCCGGTTCTGGCGCTCCGACCGGAGAGACGGCCGACGCCGGCCGGGGCCGCTCGCGCGGCGACCGGCGGCGTCTCAGCCGGCCGAAGCCGCGCGCCGGCGCGCGAGAACGCCCAGTCCGACGAGGGCCGACCCGAGCAGCAGGAGCGGCGCGGGCAGCGGGATCACGCGGACCGCCGCGGTCAGGGTCGCGTCCACGGGATCGCCCGGCCCGACGATCAGCTCGCCCGAGGTTCCCGAAAGCGAGATCGCGCCCGACCCGGGCGCGACCGCGAGGAAGCTGAGCGTGGCGAGGGTCGCCTCGCCGCTCCCGACGCCGGAGGGGAGCCCGGTGGCGGTGATGTTCCGGATGGTCGTCGGGCCGGTGGCGTCGGCGGGCTCGCGTTGCGGATCTTGCGCGAAGCCGAACGCGGGATCGAAATCGGTTGTCTGATAACTGAGGAGATCCGCGTCGTAGGTCAGGTCGATGTTGACGCCCGTCGCTCCCGCGAAGTCGGCGCCGGTGTCGAGCGTCACCTCCAGCGTGTCGCCGGGCGCCACGATCCCCGTCGGCGGGGTCGTGCCAAGCGTGAGGGAGTGGGCGCGGGCGACGTCGGTGACGGCGATCGCCAGAAGACCGGCGGCGAGGGCACGCGGGATGGCTGTCATCGGGATGGTCCTTTCCTCGGGCAGGGGCGGTGGCGCGACGGGCCTAGACGACCTCGTCGATGAAGGACGGCCCCGGCGCCTCGCCGAAGAAGTCCGTGAGAACGGCGGCGTCGCTCGCGTTGACGAAGCCGTCGCCGGTGAAATCGGCGTCAGCCGCCGGTCCGCGGTCGTCCTCGGGCACGCGCGCGCCGTAGACGGCGGCGAAGAGCGCGGCGTCGTCCATGTCGACGCGGCCGCTGCCGTCGAGATCGGGGTCCGCGACGTTGCCGATGTCGTCGCCGTCGGTGTCGCGCTGGGCCGGGTTCGGGATCAGCGTGGCGTTGTCCCGGTCGTCGGTCACCCCGTCGCCGTCCGTGTCGCCCACGAGGCCGAAGCCGATCGCGGTCGCGCCCTCGCCGTCGGGGATCGCCTGGAGGGCGTCGGCGTCCGAGGCGTCCGCGTCGGCCAGCGTCAGCGGCGTGTCCGCCAGCCCGTCGCGGTCGGTGTCGATGTCGAGCCGGAGAGGGGTGCCCGCCGCGGCGACGTCGTCGCGCGTGAAGACGACGCCTTCGAAGACCACGCGCTCGCCGATCTCGAGATCCTCGACGACGTCCCCGTCGTGCTGCGAGGGGGTGCCGAGAAACCGGTCGGTCCCTCCGCCGCCCGTCAGGGTGTCGGGGCCGAGGCCGCCGATCAGCGTGTCGCTGCCCGCGCCACCTGTCAGCGTGTCGGCGCCCGCCGCGGGCAGCACGAAGAGCCCCGGAGCGTCGTCGCCGTAGAGCCGGTCGTCGCCGTCGCCGCCGGAGACTGCGTCGTTCTCGCCGCCGCCGGCCAGCGTGTCGTCGCCCTGCTGCCCCGAGACCGTGTCGTCGCCGCGATCGGGGAAGCTCGGGAAGAGCCCGCCCATGGCCGGGAAATCGCCGTCGATCACGTCGTCGCCGGAACCGCCGAGCAGCCGGTCGTCGTCGTTGCCGCCTTGGATGGCGTCGTTGCCCGCACCGCCGTGCAGCGTGTCGTCGCCGCGTTCCGGCGGCAACGGGGCGGCGGGGGTTCCGGGCTCGTCGGTGTCGCCGAGGAGGGTGTCGTCGCCGTCGCCGCCG
>CAZWDE010000056.1:4996-6132 GCA_964632555.1 uncultured Limibaculum sp. | reverse complement strand
AGGAGCGTGTCGCGGCCGGGGCCGAACTGCACGACCTCGATCCCGCCGTCGATGATGGCGGTGGTCGCGCCGGGGATGTCGAACAGGAACCCGGCGCCCGGCGCCGCGAGCTCCAGCCGGCCGGCGGCGATCAGCGTGTCGGTCCCCTCGCCGCCGGCGAGCGTGTCGACCGGGGAGCCGGCGGATGGGTCGGGCGACACGACCAGCGTGTCGTCGCCGGCCGCCCCGTCGAGATCGTCGGCGCCCGCGCCGTCCTCCAGCCGGTCCGCGCCGGGGCCGCCGAAGATCTCCTCGTCACCGTCACCGCCGAGCAGGGTGTCGGCGCCGTCGCCGCCGTCGAGCGTCGAGTTCCCGTCGCCGCCGGTGATCCGGTCGCGGCCGGGCCCGCCCTCGACGCGGTCGTCGCCTTCGGGGCCGCCGGTCAGCTCGTCGTTGCCGCCGCCGCCGAAGACCCCGTCGCCGCCGGAGCCTCCGTCGAGCGTGTCGTCCCCGTCGCCGCCGAAGATCCCGTCGCGGCCGCCGTTGCCGTCGAGCGCGTCGTGGCCGTCGCCGCCATCGAGTTCGTCGTCGCCCGGGCCACCCTCGCCGGCATCGTCGCCGGGGCCGCCCTCGAGCGTGTCGTCCTCGCGGTCGCCGAAGAGAGTGTCGTTTCCGTCGCCGCCGAACAGCCGGTCCGAGCCGGGCGCCCCGACGACGACCGTCGGGAACCCGAACACGAGCTCGTCGTCGCCTTGCAGCCGGTCGTCGCCCGGCCCCCCGAACAGGGTGTCGTCGCCGTAGACCCCGAAGAGGGTGTCATCGCCGGGCCCGCCCGAGATCAGGTCGTCGGCCGGCGATGCCGGCACGAACTCGTTGGTGCCGGAGAATGGATCATCGCGATCGGCGAGAAAGCGCAGCTCGCGGCTGCCGAGCGTGTCGTCGCCGGAGCCGCCCTCCAGCGTATCGGCCCCGAGGCCGCCCGCGACGGTGTCGCGGCCGTCGCCGCCGTCGACGCTGTCGGCGCCGCTCAGCCCCTCGAGGCTGTCGTCGCCCGCCCGGCCGAGCAAAGTATCGTCGCCTTCGGTGCCGACGAGGGTGTCCGGTCCGGACGTACCGTCAAACAAACTGCCCATGACAATGCCCCATATCCGACGCCT
>CAZWDE010000056.1:0-4896 GCA_964632555.1 uncultured Limibaculum sp. | reverse complement strand
CGCAAGCCTGAGCCTTTTCATCGGAAACGGGATCGGTTAGGCAACCTTGGCGCGAGGCCGACGGGCGCCCGCCGGACCCGGGGGCAACCCCGGCCGGACCGGCACCGCCCTCGCGCCACACCGGGCCCCCAGCCACCCAGCCAGGCCAGCCGCCGCAACGACACCACGACGCCGCCCGGCCGCCAGCGCCGCGCGGCCGCCCGAGGGCTGGGGGGATCATGAGGACACACTTCGCCGTCGCCATCGCCGCGGTCTCCGCGACCTGGCTCGCCCCGCCGTCGCCCGCGCAGGAGGCAGGCGCCGCAGGGGAAGGGCCGACCGTGCTCGCGCCGATCACCGTCGAGGGCGCGGAGCCCGAGGATCCGCGCGGGCCGGTGGAGGGCTACCTCGCGGAGCGCTCGACCACGGGCGTGCGGATCGACGCGCCGATCGAGGAGCAGCCGCTCTCGCTGCAGGTCATCCCGCGCGAGGTGATCGAGGACACCAACGCCACCCGGCTCTCCGACGCGCTCGGCCTCGCCGCCGGCTTCGCCAGCGCCAACAGCCTCGGCGGCCTGCAGGACGAGTTCCTGCTGCGCGGCTTCGAGGCCCGGGTCGCCACCGACGGCGCCGCCGAGAGCAACGTGGTCGAGCCGACGCGCCGGCGCGACACCGCCAATCTCGAGCGCATCGAGGTTCTGCGCGGGCCCGCCTCGGCGCTCTACGGGCAGGGCCAGCCGGGGGGCGTGGTCAATCTCGTGACCAAGAAGCCCTTCGACGCCTTCGCGGTCGAGGCCGAGACCTTCGGCAGCACGCTCTACGAGATCCGCCAGGAGCTCGACGTGAACGTGCCGTTCGGCGGCGCGTGGGGCGCGGCCGGCCGGCTGGTCGCCGCCGTCGAGGGCTCCAACAGCTTCCGCTTCCAGGACGCGACCGACGACCGCTTCGCCGAGAACCGCCAGTTCGTCGCGCCGAGCGTCGCGTTCCGCCCGACCGAGCGCACCGACGTGCTGATCCGCGGCGAGTATCTCCGCTCGTCCGACATCTTCGACCGCGGCATTCCGCTCACGCCCGGCGGCAGCTTCGCCACCGACATCGACGACTTTTTCGGCGACGCGGACGTAGGCAACGTGGTGGCCGAGGACCTGATCGGCAGCGCCGCGCTCACGCACCGGTTCACCGACGATCTCTCGGTGCGGCTTTTCGGGTCGGTCGACCGCAACACGATCGAGGGCTTCTCGCTCGAGCCCGAGCTCGTCGCGCCCTTCGACATCCCCCCGCTCGGTGTCGTCGCCGGCGACACGATCTTCCGCCAGCTCGAGTTCCGCGACTTCGAGACGATCAACTACACGGCGCAGGCCGATCTCAACTACCGGCTGGAAACCGGGCCGGTGACGCAGGACTTTCTCTTCTCGGTCGAGTACACGCGCCTCGACGACGAACGCCGGGTCGAGCAGTCCGGCACCTTCGTCAATTTCGACGTCGTCTCCGCCTCGGCGCCCGGCACGCCGACGAGCCTGACGCCCGACGACCTGACGCCGGTCAGCGAGTTTCGCACCGATGTCGAGAGCGTCGGGCTCGTCGCCTTCGACAAGATCAGCCTCTACGACCGCGTGCATCTCCTCGGCGGCGGGCGCGTCGACTTCGTGGACCAGAGCGGCGGCAACCTGCTCGCCAGCGACGAGCTCGACGAGGCGGACGTGACCGAGTTCTCGCCGCGCGCGGGGATCGTGGTCGAGCCGCTCGAGGACGTGCCGGCCTCGGTCTTCTTCAGCTACGGCGAGAGCTTCCAGGTGAACACCGAGCTCGCGATCGGCGGCGGCGTGCTCGACCCGCAGGAGGGCCGCGTCTTCGAGGGCGGTGTGCGCTACGGGTTCAACGACGACCGCCTGCGGCTCACCGTGACCGCCTTCGACATCGAGCAGGAGAACCAGCCCTTCACCTTCGACGGCACCTTCTTCACCACCTCGAGCTCGGAGAGCCGTGGGGTCGAGGTGACGCTCGAAGGCGCCGTGACGCCCGAGCTCTCGATCTTCGCGAGCTACACCTTCACCGACGCCGAGCTCACCGAGGTGGGCGCCGGGCTCTCGGATGTCGCGATCGGCGAGAGCCCGCAGGGCGTGCCGACCCACGCGGCGGGCCTGCTGGCGAAGTACCGCTTCGGCGAGGGACGCTTCGCCGGGCTCAGCCTCACCGGCGCGGTGCGCTTCGTCGGCGAGCGGGTCAACTTTCCCTCGCTCGTCACGCCGAACCCGCTCGGCGGCCCGCCGGTCACCATCCCCGCGATCATGCTCGACCCCTATGTGCGGGTCGACATCGGCGCCGCCTACGAGGTCTCGGACCGGCTCCGCGTGGGCGCCGGGATCCAGAACCTCCTGAACCAGGAGATCGCAACGCCGAGCACGATCAACCTCGCGATCCCCGAGGCGCCGATCACCGGGTTCGTCCGCCTCGACGTGCGGTTCTGAGCGATGGGAAGCGGCGGCGTGATCGCCCTCACCGCGATGACCATCGGCGCGACGGCCGCGGTCTCGGCCCTTGGCCGCGCCCGGCGCGCCGGCGCGCCGCCGGCGGGGCCGATCCCGCGCTTCCTGTCGGGCTTCGCGCTCGCCTTCTCCGCCGCGCTCTGGATCGCCGGCGCCGGGGCGGAAATCGGCCTGCCGGTCTGGCTGGGGCTCGTCATGGCGACCGGCGCCGGGGCGACGCTCCTCGGGACCCGTCTCGTCCGCAGGGTGCCGGCCGCGGCGGCGACCCTCGCGGGGCTCGGCCTCGCGCTCGCGATCGGTGACCCGTCGTGAGGACGCGGCCCGCCGCCCGCCCGAGCGTCCTCCAGGGCGTCGCGACCGTGCTCCTCGCCGCGCCCGCCGCGCTCGCCGCCGGCGCCGCCATTGCCGTTCTCGCCCCGACGGGCCCCGAGAACGCGATCTTCCTCGGCGGCCTCGCGACCCCCCTCATCTGGGTCGGCGGCATGGTGGCGGGGTTCCTCGCGCCGCGGGCGCGCGCGGCGGCGGCCCGGCTCGGCGGGGTCTTCGCCGCGAGCGCGGCGCTCGTCGGTCTTTCGGCCGCCGGCTGGCTCTGAGGAGGGAGGGATGAGGCAGCAGACGCGCGTCCGGCTCTACGATGTCCACGCCTCAACCGGGGCGGCGCTCGGCGTTTTCCTCTTCGCGCTCTGCTTCTCCGGCAGCGTGGCGCTCTTCGTCGACGAGCTCGCGGCGTGGGAGCGGCCGTCGGCCCGCGCCGAAATGCCCGAGAGGCCCGCGGTCGACGCCGCCATCCGCGCCTTCGCGGATCGGGCGGACGGGCGCCTGCCGCCCGCCTTTCTCGTGCACCTGCCCGGTCCCAGCCGGCCGACGATCGTGCTCGACCGACTGCCCTCGTCCGGAGACACGGCCCGCCGCCGGATCGAGGCCGACGCGGCCACCGGACGGCTCGTCGCGCCGCTCCACGAGGGCGTCGGGCGGTTCCTGCGCAGCCTGCACACGGATCTCCACCTGCCGGCGCCCTGGGGGCGCTATCTCGTCGGCCTCGGCGGGATCGCCATGCTGCTCTCGCTCGTGACCGGCGTCGCCACCCACGCGAAGATCCTGACCAACCTCCACGTCTTCCGGCCGGATCGCTCGCGGCGCCTCGCCTGGGCCGACGCGCACCGCGTGCTCGGCGTCTGGGCGCTGCCGTTCCACGCGATGATCGCCTTCAGCGGCGCGATCCTCGGGCTCGCCGGGCTCCTTCTCGCGGTGCTCGCACTCGCCGCCTTCTCGGGCGACCGCGACCGGGCGGTCGAGGCGATCGCCGGCGCGCCGCCGGTCGCGACCGGCGAGCCGGCGGCGATGGCGAGCCTCGACGCGATCCTCGCCGACGCCCGCGCCCGCTCGCCCGAGGCCGCGCCCACCCTGATCGACATCCGCCACTGGGGCGACGCCGGCGCGGAGGCGCGCGTGCGCGTCGAGGGGTTCCCGACCCTCGAATGGTATGCCGAGCACCGCTACGCGCTGGCGACGGGGCGCCACCGGGAGAGCTGGTCGCTCGGCGCGACGGCGGGCGGGCGGGTCTACGCCGCGCTGACGCCGCTCCACTACGGCAGCTTCGGCGGGCTCGCGCTCAAGGCGCTCTACGCCGTGCTCGGGCTCCTCGCCGCGATGGCGATCGCGACCGGGCTCGTCGTCTGGCTCGAGCGGCGGCGCCAGCGCGGCCGGCCGGTTTCCGCCCGGCTCTCGGGGCTGGTCGTCGGCGCGATGGCCGGGATGGGCCTCGCGACGGCCGGCGCGCTCGCCGCCCACCACGCGGTGCCCGACGACGGCGCGCGGGTCTTCCGGATCGGCGTGGTCTATGTCGGGCTCTGGATCGGGGCGGCCGCGCTGGCGGCGGGTCTCGGCGACGACCGGCGGGCGACGCGGCTCCTTCTCCGCCTCACCGCCGCCCTCTTCCTCGCGGCCCCCCTCGTCCGGATGCTCGCCGAGGGCGGACCCGGCTTCGGCCCGGGCACCCTCGCCGCCAACGCGACCGACGCGGCGCTGCTGTCGCTCGGGCTCGGCACCGCCGTGGCGGCGCGCGCCGTGCCCCGTTCCCCGTCCGCCGCCGTCTCCCGGCCGGGCCTCGCGGCGCCCGCCGAGTGAGGCGTCACCGGAGCGCGAACTGCACCGGCACGACGATCTCGAGCCGCGAGACCCCGAGCCCGTCGGGGATCCGCGGCAGCGGTTCGGCGCGCGCGATCATCGCGGCAACCTCCTCGTCGAGCAGCGCGTGACCGGAGCTGCGGCGGAGCTCGGTCCTCAGCACGCGCCCCTCGGCGTCGATCACGACATAGAGAAGCGCGGTGCCCTGCTGGCGTCGCCGTTCCGCGCGGCGGGGATAGCGCTTGTGCCGCGCGAGCCAGGCGGCGACCTCGGCGAGGTAGTCCTGCCGGGCGCCGGGGTCGCC
>CAZWDE010000055.1:5136-13169 GCA_964632555.1 uncultured Limibaculum sp. | reverse complement strand
GTCTGCCGGCTCAACGCCTATGAAAGCTCCGCTATTCATTAGCAGCCAGCCGCCGCCGGTCTCTCCGACACGGTCGTGGTGAACACCTGTGCAGTCACCGCGGAGGCCGAACGCCAAGCCCGTCAAGCGATCCGCAAGGCACGGCGCGAACGCCCCAACGCCCGCATCGTAGTGACGGGCTGCGCTGCCCAGACCAACCCGGACGCGTTCGCGGCGATGGCGGAGGTCGACCACGTCGTCGGCAACGCGGGCAAGATGCAGCCCGCAACCTGGCAGGCCTTGACGTCCAACAGCCTTCCGCGCCTGGCCGTCAACGACATTATGGCCGTGCGCGAAACCGCGGGGCACCTGATCTCGGGCATGGAGGGCCGCGCCCGGGCCTTCGTCCAGGTGCAGAACGGCTGCGACCACCGCTGCACCTTCTGCATCATCCCCTATGGCCGCGGCCCCTCGCGCTCGGTGCCGGCCGGCGTGGTCGTCGAGCAGATCGATCGGTTGGTCGGCCGGGGTTACCACGAGGTGGTGCTGACGGGCGTCGATCTCACCTCCTGGGGCGCTGACCTGCCGGGCCGCCCGCCGCTCGGCAACCTCGTGCAGCGGATCCTGCGGCTCGTGCCCGGCCTGGCGCGGCTCCGCCTCTCCTCGATCGACAGCGTCGAGGCCGACCCCGCGCTGGTCGAGGCGATCGGCTCGGAGCCGCGGCTGATGCCGCATCTGCATCTCTCGCTGCAGGCGGGCGACGACCTGATCCTCAAGCGCATGAAGCGCCGACACCTGCGCGACGACGCGATCCGCTTCTGCGCGGAGATCCGCGCCGCGCGGCCCGACATCGTCTTCGGCGCCGACCTGATCGCGGGCTTCCCGACCGAAACCGAGGCGATGTTCGCGAACACGCTCGCCCTCGTCGAGGAGTGCGGGCTCACCTGGCTCCACGTCTTCCCGTTCTCGGCGCGCCGGGGCACGCCCGCCGCCCGGATGCCCCAGCTGCCGACGGCGCTGCGCCGCGAGCGGGCGGCGCGGCTGCGGGCCGCGGGCGAGGCGCGCGTGGCGGCGCATCTCGACGCGCAGATCGGGCGGCGCCACGCGGTGCTGACCGAGCGCCCGCGGCTCGGGCGCACCGAGCAGTTCGCCGAGGTCGTCTTCGACACCGACCAACCGGTCGGTCGGATCGTCGAGACCCGAATCCTGCGCGTCGAGGAAAGCCGCCTCGTGGCCGACGCGGCGCCCGGTCAGTCCGCCGGCGCGACCGCCCTGTCGGAAAGCGAGTCGAGCAGATCGGCGTAGAAGGCCGCGTCGCCCTCGGGCGCCTCGAGCCCGTGGCGCTCGTAGATCGGGCCGAACAGGTACTCGGCGGAATTGTAGGCGATCCAGACCTGTCCGTCGGCGTCCTCGTAGACCACTGCCTTGGGCGGGAAATCGATCCCGGCCGCCTGGTTCCGGGCCATGAAGGGCGTGCCATAGGCCGGGTTGCCGAAGGCGATGACGACCGTCGGGCGCAGCTCCTGGCCGTATTCGCGGGCGGCCTCGGCGTGGTCGTAGCGGGGGAAGATCTTCATGCCCCGGTCGGCCGCGGCGCGCTCGAAGCGCTCGGCCGTGACCTCGACCGAGTGGGGGCTCCGCTTGGCGACGAGACCAGTGCCGTCGTCCGCGGCGGCGGCGAGGGGCAGGGCGAAGGTCACGAGGGCGGCGAGGAAGACGGCGGGCGCGGGCGTCATGGGCGGTCTCCTGCGTGGCGGGGCGGCCGGATCGGCTTTGGAGTCAGGATGCGGGCGGGCGCGCTCACGCACAAATCGCGGCTGCGTGAGCCACCACGGACGCGCGCGCTGCTCCCGGGCTCGGGGCGCCGCCTCCGGTCCCGGGCTTGCGTCGGGCGGGGCGGGTGCGCATGTCTCCGCTCAAAGGAGGCCTCCATGGCAGACACCGACCCCGAGAACGGGCGACGCGAAAGGCCGGGCGGCCTGCTGGCGCCGGTCCCGCGCGCCGACCTGCAGGACCCGCCCGAGGCGCTCCGGCGCAACTGGGGCTGGCTTCTCGCCCTCGGGATCGCGCTCCTGATCGGCGGCGCGGCGGCGGTTCTGCTGCCGGTCGCGGCCTCGATCGCGGTCGAGCTCGCGGTGGGCGTCGCGATGCTGGTGGGCGGCGCGATCCAGCTCGTGCAGGCGGTGCGCTGCGAGGGGTGGCGCGCGCGGGCGCTCGCACTCCTCGCGGGCGCCCTCTACCTGGTGGGTGGCGCGCTCCTCCTGATCAACCCGTTGGCAGGTCTCGTCGCGCTGACGCTCGTGATGCTGACCGTCTTCATCGTCGACGGCGGGTTCCGGATCGCGATGGCGCTGCGGATGCGGCCCGAACGGGGCTGGGGCTGGGTGCTGACGGGCGGCGTGCTCTCGGCGCTGCTCGGTGCCGGTGGCGTGCTGCTGTTCCCGGGCATCTCGCTCACGCTTCTCGGCATCATCGCCGGCGTCTCGCTGATCTTCGAGGGCTGGAGCTTCGTCTTCGTCGCCCTGGCGGCGCGTCGCGGCGGCGCGGGCGGTGACGGGACGGAGCAGCCGGCCTGATCGGCACCGAACTTTCCTCGCCGCCCGCGACGCGCTAGACGGGCCGGATCGAGGCGGGAGACGCGCATGTCGTTCTTCAAGAAGCTCCGCGAGCGGCTGACCCGGAGCTCGTCGAAGCTGAGCGAGGGGGTCGACGCGCTGGTCGACGAGGCCGCCGAGGAGCCCTCGCCCCGCGAGCCGTCGCCGGAGCCCGAGCCGACGCCCGCCCCGGAGCCCGCGCCGACGCCCACCCGCACACCCGAGCCGACACCGGCGCCCGAGCCCGACCCGACGCCCGCGCGGCCGCCCGAGCCCGCGCCCGGTCCGGCGCCCGAGCCGCCGACGCCGGTCGCCGCTCCGCTGCCCGCCGAGCCGGCCGGGCGCCGCGCGGGGCTGTTCGGGCGGCTGATGGGGCGCCCGGCGGCGCCGCGCCGTCTGGTCGACGACGCGATGCTCGAGAGCCTCGAGGAGCTGCTGATCACCGCCGATATGGGCGTCGACACCGCGCTCAAGCTCTCCGCCCGCCTCGGCGAGGCGCATTTCGGCCAGCGCCTGACGGCGGACGAGATCCGGGCCGCGCTCGCCCGCGAGATCGCCGCCGTGCTCGACCCCGTGGCCCGCCCGCTGCCGCTCTACGCCAAGCGCCCGCAGGTGGTCCTCGTGGTCGGCGTCAACGGCTCGGGCAAGACGACGACGATCGGCAAGCTCGCGAGCCAGCTCAAGGCCGCCGGCAAGCGCGTGGTGATCGCGGCCGGCGACACCTTCCGCGCCGCGGCCGTCGAGCAGCTTCAGATCTGGGGCACGCGCGCCGACGTGCCGGTGATGACCGCGGCGCAGGGCTCGGACCCCGCCTCGCTGGCCTTCGAGGCGATGGGGCGCGCCGAGGCCGAGGGCGCCGACCTCCTGCTGATCGACACCGCCGGGCGGCTGCAGAACCGGCAGGACCTGATGGACGAGCTCGCCAAGATCGTCCGCGTGATCCGCAAGAAGGACCCGGCCGCGCCGCACAACACCGTCCTCGTGCTCGACGCGACCACGGGGCAGAACGCGCTCAGCCAGGTCGAGGTGTTCCGCAAGATCGCGGCGGTGTCGGGCCTCGTGATGACCAAGCTCGACGGCACCGCCAAGGGCGGCGTCCTCGTCGCGCTGGCCGACCGGTTCGCCCTGCCGATCCACGCGATCGGCGTCGGCGAGGGGATCGACGACCTCTCCCCCTTCGACCCGGCGGAGTTCGCCGCCGCGCTCACCGGATCGGCCGCCTGACACGGCCGTCGCGCCGGCTCGCCCTCGGAGACGGTCGGCGGTCGTCGGCATCTCGGCGACCGGTCTGACCTGTCGGTCGATCAGCTGGCCTCGCCCTTGCAAGTGTCGCGAGTTGGGTCCGACGTCACGCGGCGACCATCGCACACGGACGATCGATCGACCCCGTGCGGCGGGGCCCGGGCTCACTCCTCGTCGGCGCCGTTCTCCCGCACCGCGTCCTCCAGCCGCTTGATCATCCCGAGCACCACGAGCGCGAGGAGCGTCGCCATCAGCGCGAGCTGGAAGTAGCCCGCCCCGCTCGCCAGCCCGATCGCGCCCGCGAGCCACATGCCGGCGCCGGTCGTGATCCCGCGCACCTGCCCCTGGCTCACGATGATCGAGCCCGCCGCGAGGAAGGCGACGCCGCTCGTCACCGCCTCGATGAGCCGGAGCGGGTCGAAGCGCAGCCGCTCCTCCTCCTGCGAGGGCAGCGCGATGAGCTCGAAGGCGACGAGCGTGAAGAGGGCGCCCGCGAGCGCCACCATGATGTGGGTGCGCAGCCCCGCCGGCCGCGAATGCCACTCGCGCTCGAAGCCGATCGCCGCGCCGCAGAGCATGGCGACCGCCAGCCGAAGCGTCGCCACCCAGATCCCCGTCGCCTCGAGCGCCACCCCGGCGCCCGCGAAATCGCCCATTGCCGCCTCCGTCGACGCGGCGGGGCGCGCCGCCGCGCCGCAACGTTGACGAACGCCCGGCACGGCCGCGGGTTCCGCAGGGGCGGCGACGCGGGGCCGCATGGTGACAGCGGCGGGCGCCCGCGATAGGAGGGGCCATGTCGCGCAAACCTCTCAATCCCTGGCTGAAGCTCGCGCTCGAGGTCGGCCCGCTCGCCGTGTTCTTCCTCGCCTTCACCTATGGCGAGAGCCTCGCCGCGCTGCCCGAGATCCGCGGACCGATGACGGCGCTGATCGGGGCGGCGGCGCTCGACGGCAAGACCGGCCCGCTCTTCGTGGCGACGGTCGCCTTCATGGCGGCGATCGCGGCCTCGCTCGGCGTCTCCTGGGCGTTGACGCGGAGCCTGCCGCGCATGGCGGTGGTGACCGCGGTGGTGGTCGCGGTCTTCGGCGGGCTGACCCTCGTCCTCCGAGACGAGACCTTCATCAAGATGAAGCCCACGGTGGTGAACGGGCTCTTCGCGCTGATCCTCGGGATCGGGCTGCTGCAGGGGCGATCCTATATCCGCGACCTGATCGGCGAGGGCATCCCGATGGACGAGCGCGGCTGGATGATCTTCACCCAGCGCTGGGTGGGGTTCTTCGTCGGGATGGCGCTCCTCAACGAGGTGGTCTGGCGCACCCAGTCGGACGCGTTCTGGGTCAGCTTCAAGACCTTCGCCAACCTGCCGCTGACGCTTCTCTTCCTGCTCTGCCAGATCCCGCTCCTGAAGCGCCACGCGATCGAGGAACACCCGGGCGAGGGCCGGGGGTGACGCCGAAGGCCCGTTCCGGAACGCGATAGCGGTCACGGTTTGCCCGCGCGCGGCCGTGGTGGCCCTGGCCGAGACCGACCCTCGGAGGGGCGCGATGGCGGACGTCTTCCCGAGCTGTGCGCGGGCCGATCCCGAGCGGGCGAAGACCGTCGTGAACCTGCTCGGGCGGCGCGGTCTGGCCGTCTGGTGGGACAGCGCGCGGATCCGGTCGCGCGAGAAGGTGTCGGCTCTCGTCCAGCGGATCGAGGACCTCGCAGCCGCGACGCTGGGGCTTCGTCGCTTCGTGACGCGGGCGGCCACGGTCCCCGTCGTGGCGATCACCGCGCTCGCCGGCGCGGTCGTCCGGGACGCGACGCCGCCTGTCGACGCGCCGCACGCCACGGAGGCCGCCGGATCGCCGGGCTCGTCGCCCGACGCCGCGACGGCCGAAGCTCGGCTGCCGCAGGACGCGATCCGCCGATCGTCAGCCTCCAGAACCGGAGCTCCAACGCGCGCCGGCAGAGCCTTGGTGCTCGGCTCGCCCGGCCACACGTCACGCGGATCGACGTGACGACCCGACGGGCGATGGCGCCGGCTCAGACGGTGACCCGGTCCTCCTCCCACGCGCCGGCATTGGCGAGGATGCGCTCTGGGTCGCGGAACCGCGCGCGCAGGATCTGCTCGTAGAGCGCGGCCTCGGCCTCGCGATCGACCTCGCCGGTGCGGCCCGAGACGATCCGCAGCGCCTCCTTCAGCATGTCGACGGTGCCCGAGCCCTCGTCGAACTGGGCCTTCTTCCGCCAGACCAGCTCGGCCGGCAGCAGATCGGCGCAGGCCTTGCGCAGGATCCACTTCTCGGTGGTGGGCCCCGTGGACTCGAGCGCGTCCGGGTCGGTCCGGCAGAGCTTCAGCGTCGCCGGCACGGACTGCGCGAAGTCGATCAGGTCGCGGTCGAGAAACGGCGTCCGCCCCTCGAGGCTCTCGGCCATGGTGATGCGGTCGACCCGCTGGAGGTTGATGTTGTGCATCGTCGAGAGGCTGCGGGTCAGCTCCTCGGCGAGCGCGCGCGGGTCGTCGACATAGGCGTGGTGGTAGGTGTAGCCGGCGAAGAGCTCGTCCGCCCCCTCCCCGGTCAGCACCGCCTTGACCTCGGCGCGGGCGAGCCGGGCGGCGAAGAGCGTCGGGATCGCCGAGCGCACGAGGTCCACGTCGGCGCTTTCGAGATGGTAGATCACGTGAGGCAGGTTGTCGGCGACCATGCGCGCGTCGAAGGTGAACTCGCGGTGATCCGAGCCGATGTGCTCCGCGACCTTGCGGGCGGCGCGCAGATCGGGCGAGCCGGGCGCGCCGACCGAGAAGGTCTTGAGCGGCGGCATGCCGCGATCCTCGTGGATCTTCTGCGCGATGGCGGCGATGATCGAGCTGTCGAGCCCGCCCGAGAGGAACGCCCCCACCTCGACATCGGCGACCATCCATTTCGCCACGGCCTCCTCCAGCACGAGGCGCAGCTCGCGCGCGGTCCGGGCGATGTCGAGCCCGGGCTCGGGCTCGGCGGCGCCGTGGGTCAGGCGATACCACTGCCGCCAGCCGTCGCGCGTGTCGTAGAGCGAGCCGGGCGGCACCGCCTCGATCTCCGCGATCTCCAGCCCGTCGAAGGCCTTGAGCTCCGAGGCGAAGGCGATCGCGTCCTCGCCGAGGCGGGCGAGATAGAGCGGCTTGATCCCGAGCGGATCGCGCGCGGCGATGATGCGCTCGCGCGTCGCCAGCACGAAGGCGAACATGCCGTCGAGCCGGTCGACCCAGCGGAGCGCGCCGGAGCGGAAGAGATGCAGGATCGTCTCGCTGTCGGACGCCGTCTCGAAGGCGCTCTCGCCGAGGATCGCGCGCAGGTCGGCGTGGTTGTAGATCTCGCCATTGGCCACGAGCGCGTCGCGCGACTGGTAGATCGGCTGGCGCCCGTCATGCGGGCCGATGATCGAGAGCCGGCAATGCGCCATGATCACCGGCGCGTCGGGCAGGCGGACGACGTCGACCGCGTCCGGCCCCCGATGGGCGATCTTCTCGATCATGCGCCGCGCGAGCGCCTCGTCGCCGACCTTCCACAGGCAGATGAAGCCGCACATCTCGGATCCTTTCTCGTCCCTGCCGGGGGGACGGGCCGGGCTTGCCGCTCACCCCCTGGTCGCGCGGCCGTCAGCGCCGCGCCGTGGGTCCGCCGGGCGGGGCGGCGCCCAGCGCCGCGACGATCCGCTCGATCTCCCACGTCTTCATGTCGAGCCGCGGCATGGTGGTCCCGGGCGCCACGGCCTGCGGGTCGAAGAGATACGCGATCAGGCGGCGCTCGTTCCAGACCCCGCCGAGCGCGGCGAGCGCCGGGGAATAGGGGAAGCGGGGGTCGCGCGCGACCGGTGCCCCGACGATCCCGACGAGCGAGGGGCCCGCGCGGTCGCCGGGCGGGTCGGCCGGTTCCACCTGATGGCAGCCCGCGCAGTAGACGAGGGCGGAGCCCGGCGCGCCCGCGGCCTCCAGATCGTTGGTCAGCCGGATCACGACCGGCAGGCGATCGGCCATGGCGAGGATCGCGCCCGTGGCGTCCACCGCGACATCGCGGATCCGCGCGCCGAGGACCAGCGGCTCGACCGTGCGCACGCGCGTGCCGTCGAGCCGGACGCGCAGGAGGCCGCGGCCGCGCAGCGTCGAGACCAGCAGATCGCCGGCCCAGAGGGGGAACTCGTCGCCGCGCAGGATCTCGAGGCCGCTCGGGCCGAAGGAGGGCGTCCAGACATGGA
>CAZWDE010000055.1:0-5036 GCA_964632555.1 uncultured Limibaculum sp. | reverse complement strand
GGCGACGGCCTCGATCGTGGCGAGGCCCACGGGATAGACGCCCGCGAGGATCTGGGTCGGCAGATCGAGGGACGGGCGGGCGGCCACCGGCGGTTCGGCCGGCGCGAGGACGGGTCGGAGCTCGAGCAGGGCGACCATCACGCCGACGCCTGCACAGGCGCCGAGAACGAAGGCCCGCGGGGTCTTCATCGATCGCCTCCCGCGTGCGGGCGCCCGCCCCGCTCTCCCGCGCGGCCCTCAGGGCGCCGGTCGCCCGGCCGCCGCCTCGATCGCCGGAAGGATCTTCGAGGAGAGGTCGCCCGTCTGGATCGGCCCCACATGCTTGTAGACGATGCGCCCGGCGCCGTCGACGACGAAGGTCTCCGGCACGCCGTAGACGCCCCACTCGATCCCGGTGCGGCCGGTGTCGTCGACGCCGATCCGCGCGAAGGGGTTGCCGAGCTCGTCGAGGAAGCGCTGCGCGGCCTCCGGCTGGTCCTTGTAGTTGATGCCGTAGACCGTGTGGCCCTCGTCGGCGAGCGCCTCGATCCACGGATGCTCGATCCGGCAGGGCCCGCACCAGCTCGCCCAGATGTTGACGATCTTGACCCCCGGCTCGCGCAGATCGGCGGTGGAGAGCCCCGGCGTGGCGCCGAGGCCCGGCAGGTCGAACTCCGGCGCCGGCTTGTCGATCAGCGCGGAGGGGAGCACGTCGGCGTCCTCGCGCCCGAGGCCGAGGAAGAAGGTCGCGAGCACGGCCAGCGCGCCGAGCAGCGGCACCACCATCCACGGCCGGAAGCCGCCCCGGCGCGCGGCGCCCTCGTCGCCCGGCGTTGTCTCGGCATCGGTCATCGGCGACGCTCCCTTTCCATGCGGTCGAGCTCGGCGCGGGCGCGGGCGTTGGCGCGCAGCGTCGACCAGACGAGCCAGCCGAGGATCGCCGCGGTCGCCGCGTAGGCGCCGATCACGTAGACGGCGTACGGGTCGCCCCCGATCATGCCGGCACCGCGTGAAGCCGGATCGAGCGCGCCCGGCGCAGCCGGATCTCGGTGCGGGTGCGCACGAGCAGAAGGGCGACGAAGACGAGGTAGAACGCGATCATGCAGAGATAGAGCGGCGTCCGGAAGGCGTCGTCCACTCGCTGGCCCGCCTCGATCGAGAGCGAGGCCGGCTGGTGCAGCGTCGCCCAGAAATTGACCGCGTAACGCGCGAAGAAGGCGAAGACGACCCCGACGAGGCAGAGCACGCTCGTCAGCTCCTGCGCCTTCTCGGGCTCGTCCACCGCCTCCCAGAGCGCGATGTAGCCGAGATAGAAGAAGAACATGATGAGGACCGCGGTCAGCCGCGCGTCCCACACCCACCAGGTGCCCCACATCGGCTGGCCCCAGACCGCGCCGGTGACGAGCGCCACCGCGGTGAAGGCCGCGCCGATCGGGGCGGCCGCCTTGGCCACGAGAAACGACACATGGTGGCGCCGCACCAGCCCGATCACCGAGGCGACCGCCATGATCGCGTAGGTGTTGATCGCCAGCATCGCGGCGGGCACGTGGATGAAGAGGATCTTGACCGTCGAGCCCTGCTGGTAGTCGTCGGGCACCGAGAGCCCCCAGCCGATCCCGACCGCGAGCGCCACCGCGGCCGCCGCCGCCACGGGCCCGACGAGCCAGCCGGAGAGCCGCATGAATTCCGCAGGGTTCGCGTAGCGCCAGATCGACATGCATTGAAGATATTCAAGCGGCGCGAGACCGGCAACGGGCGGGCGAACCGGCCGCGCTGCGGCGAAATGGGGTCGCCGCCGGGTCAGCTGGCCGCGAGCTGCCGGGCCCGGGTGACCCGGCGCTCGCCCTCGTAGCCCGCCGCGGCGAGCGCGCCCGTCCCGTCGAGCGCGAGCGCGAGGCGGGTCAGCGCGTTGAGCATCGGGGGCGCGATGGCCTCGACCGGCGGCGGGCTCCCGAGCGCCGCGATCTGCGCCGCGCGGCCATGGCTGTCGACGCCGCGCGGACGCCACCGGGCGCGGCTGGCGACGGCCTCGAAATGGTTGGCGGCGACGGGCCGGGAGGAGACCGCGGCGGCGCGCTCGGTGCGCTCGATCACCGCCGTCTCGCCCGGGCGCGTGCCGGCGAGGGTGAAGATCGCGGGCGTCGTGACCGGCGCGTCCCGCAGCGTCGCGAGCGCGGCGGCGTAGTCGGGCGCGGTCTCGAACACGCGGCGGAGGAGATGGGCGGGCGGCAGGCCGGGCCAGCGCAGGAGCCGCAGCTTCGAGAGCGTCCAGTCGGCCGGCCGTCCGACGCCGGTGCGCCGCTCCGGCGCCTGGTTGAGGGCGGCGGCGAAGCGCCCGGCCGCCGCGCCGTGGAGCGCGCCGAGAACACCCGGCCAGGTCGCCGTGACCCACTCTCCCGCGGGCCCCGCGAGGCGCACCACCTCGACCCGGTCGCCGAGCCCGCGGAACGGCCAGTCGAGCGTGCGGAAAAGCGTGGGCGCGCCGTCGCCGCCCCGCTCGAAGGCGCGCGCCGTGCAGCCGAACTCGTAGGAGAGCGCGAAGGCCACGCCGCCCGGGCGGCCGAGCGCGCGGGCGGCGGCGAGGATTTCGTCGAGATAGGGGTCGCCCATCCGGCGCAGCCAGCGCTCGGCCAGACGGTCGGCGGGGCGGAGGCCGGCGCGCAGCAGCCGCCCGCCCGGCCCCATCCCGCCGAGCACGGTCTCGAGGAGGGCGCGCGCCGTGTCGATCCGGGCGAGCGCGTGGCCGAGGAGGCCGTCCGCGCGGTGATCGCGCACGGGGATCTCGGGCAGCGGGTCGGACGCGGCGTCGGGCATGGCGTCACCTCATGGCGATGCGGAGCGCGGCGGCGGCCGCGAAGGGGCAGAGCGCGGCCGCGAAGAGCGAGAGCGCGGCGGCGAGGCCGAGCGCGGGCCAGGGGTCGAGGTCGAGCGCGGCGGCGTCGACCGCGCGCGCGGCGAAGACGAGCGTCGGCACGTAGAGCGGCAGCACGAGCACCGAGAGGAGCGGCCCGCCGCGGCGCACGCCCACCGTCAGCGCCGCCCCGAGCGCGCCGATCGCCGAGAGCGCGGGCGTGCCGAGAAGCGCCGAGAGCGCGAGCATGCCCATCGCCCCGGGCGGCAGCTGGAGCATGGCGCCGAGGACCGGGGCGGCGAGGCTCATCGGCAGGCCGGTCGCGATCCAGTGAGCGAGCGCCTTGACCGCCACCACCTGCTCCAGCGCCAGCGGCGAGAGGGCGAGCTGCTCGAGGCTGCCGTCGTCCTGGTCGGCCTGGAAGAGCCGGTCGAGGCTGAGCAGGGTGGCGAGCAGCGCCGCGACCCAGACGATGCCGCCGGCGATGCGGGCGAGCGTCGCGGGCTCGCGCCCCACGCCCAGCGGCACGAGCACCACGACGAGCACGAAGAAGGCGAGGGCGGTGGCCGCCCCGCCGCCGGCGCGCACCGCGAGGGCGAGGTCGCGCCCGAGCAGCGCGCGCGACGGCCCGGACGGGCGCGCTCCGCTCACCACGCGCCCTCGAGGAAGGGGTCGGCCGCGGCGGCCTCCGCCGCCGGGCCGGCGCCCGGCGCCGCGAGCGCGAGCGTGCGCAGCTCGGGCAGGCCGAGATCGACATGCGTCGCCACCAGCGCGATCCCGCCGGCCGCGACATGCGCCCCGATCAGCTCGGCCACCAGCCGGCTCGAGGCGGCGTCGAGCGACACGGTCGGCTCGTCGAGCAGCCAGAGCGGGCGCTCGGCCAGGAGCAGCCGCGCGAGGCCGAGGCGGCGCTTCTGCCCCGCCGAGCACTCGGCCGCCGGGCGGTCGGCGATCGGCGCGAGGCCGAAGCGGGCGAGCGCCGCGCCCTCCGCGCCGGGCGCCGCGCCGAGAAGCCGGGCCCAGAAGGCCGCGTTCTCCGCCACCGTGAGCTGGGGCTTCACCGCGTCGAGATGGCCGGCATAGGCGACGCGGTCGCGGTAGTCGGCCGCGCTGTCGCGAAGCGAGCGCCCGCCGAGCCGCGCGTCGCCCGCGGCCGGCCGGGCGAGCCCCGCGAGGAGGCGCAGGAGGCTCGACTTGCCCGCGCCGTTCGGCCCCCGGAGCGCGACCGCCTCACCGGCACGGGCGACGAAGCTCAGCCCGGCGAACACGGGGCGCCCGCCGCGCCGGCAGGAGAGCGCATCGATCACGAGATCCATGCCGAGCGGCTTAGCCGAGCGCCTGCGGCCGCGCAATCGGCGCCGGCGGGGCCGGACGCCCGCCCAGGCCGCGCTCGCGACGATGCGACCACCGCGCCGCTTGAACGGGACCAAAGCTTTTCTTATGCGGGCTCGAGCGACCGGCCGCGCGACGGCCGAGAGACGCGAGCCACGGGCTCGCCCGAACCGCGGAGGTCTCCCCATGCCCATCACCGTCGGACAGGACAGCGCCGGCACGCGCCGCGATCTCGAGGCCGGCGGCACGCGCGTCGCCTACTACTCGATCCCGGCGGCCGAGGCGGCCGGCCTCGGCGATTTCTCGAGGCTGCCGGCCGTCCTCAAGGTGCTGCTCGAGAACATGCTGCGCTTCGAGGACGGCAAGACCGTGACGCCGGACGACATCCGCGCCTTCGCCGCCTGGGCCGAGGCGGGCGGCCGCTCGGACCGCGAGATCGCCTACCGCCCCGCCCGCGTCCTGATGCAGGATTTCACCGGCGTGCCCGCCGTGGTCGATCTCGCCGCCATGCGCGACGCGATGGAGGACCTCGGCGGCGACCCGGAGAAGATCAACCCGCTCAACCCGGTCGACCTCGTGATCGACCATTCGGTGATGGTCGACGAGTTCGGCAACCCGCGCGCGTTCCAGCTCAACGTCGATCGGGAGTACGAGCGCAACGGCGAGCGGTACGAGTTTCTGAAGTGGGGGCAGGGCGCGTTCCGCAATTTCCGCGTGGTGCCGCCGGGCACCGGCATCTGCCACCAGGTGAACCTCGAGTATCTCGCGCAGTGCGTCTGGACCGACACCGACCAGTGCGGACTGGAGGTCGCCTACCCGGACACGCTCGTCGGCACCGACTGCCACACGACGATGGTCAACGGCATGGGCGTGC